>JAERSX010000450.1 GCA_016845285.1 Deltaproteobacteria bacterium
CGAAGCGGATGAAGGTGTCGGCGTCCAGCTCGCCGTCGCGAATCCGCTGCTCGAATTCCTCGTAGGTGATTCGCTGGATGTGGGTTCGGCGCCGAACCTCGATGATCACCCACGCCTCCTGCCGGGATGGACCCGCTCGCACTGGTGTAGCTGGTCTCGCCTGAGCCGGTCTGGTTCCCCAGGTTAGCCGGCCCCATGCTCGGCACCACGCTGCCCCACCTGAAGACGGCCCTTCCCGGCCCTGGCTCCCAGGCCCTCATCGATCGCCTCGCTCAGCGGGAGTGCCCGGCGATCACGGCCCGTCGGGCACGGCGAGCCTCCGAGCTGGGACACGATCAGGACGATCCCGTGGTGTGGGCGCGGGCTCGGGGGGCCAACGTCGAAGACGTCGACGGAAACGTGTTTGTCGACCTGACCGCCGGCTTCGGTGTGGCCACGGTGGGGCACGGCCACCCCGACGTGCGCGCGGCGGCGCAGGCCCAGAGCGAGGTGCTGCTGCATGCCATGGGCGATGCCTTCCCCGACCCCAGGCGCATCGAGCTTCTCGAGCTCCTGGCGGCAAAGACCGGGCTCGATCGAGGGATCTTCGGGAGCTCGGGCTCCGACGCGGTCGAGGCTGCCCTCAAGACGGCGCGCCTGGCCTCGGGGCGCACGGGTGTGCTCGCCTTCGACGGCGGCTACCACGGGCTCAGCTACGGCGCGCTGGCTGCCACCGACTACAAGTCGACGGCCTTCCGTGCGCCCTTCGTCGCGCAGCTGGGAGAGCACGTACGACATGCACCCTTCGGTGGGGAGATCCCCGACCTTCGCGACGTGGGTGCCGTGCTCGTGGAGCCCATCCAGGGGCGCGGTGGCATCCGTGTGCCTCCGGCCGGCTGGCTGACCGAGCTCGTCTCGCATGCCCGGGCTGCCGGTGCCGTCGTCATCTTCGACGAGATCTACACGGGCTTCGGTCGGACCGGCGGGTGGTTCCGCTTCCAGGCCGAGGGCGTGCGGCCCGACCTGCTCTGCCTCGGCAAGGGGATGTCCGGTGGCTTTCCCATCTCGGTGTGCATGGGCACGGCCGAGGTGATGGACGCCTGGGGCGCATCGCGCGGCGAAGCACTGCACACCCAGACCTTCCTGGGCAATCCCGTGGGCTGCGCCATGTCGCTGGCCTGCATCGGGGCCCTGGAGGCCTTGATCCCCACGGTCTCCGCGGCGGGTGCGGGCCTGCAGGCCAGCCTGGAGAGCCGTGGCTTCACCGTCCGGGGGGCGGGTCTGATGCTGGGCGTGGAGGTGGCAGACAGCCTGGCCTTGAGCCGCGCCCTGCTCCACCAGGGCTACCTGGCCCTGCCCGCAGGGCTCCGGGCGGAGGTGCTCGCGCTCACCCCACCTCTGGGCATCACGCAGGGGCAGCTCGATGGCTTCCTGGCTGCCTTCGACGAGGCGGGGCCGTGTCCGCGCTGATCGACGAGATCGCGGCCTTCATCGGCTCTGGGGACGGGGACTTCGGCACCTTGGCGCTCCGTCTCTTCGAGGAGCAGCGGGCGGCGAACCCGGGCCTGGCTGCCATCGCGGGTGACGCGGCGCCCTCCCGCTGGCAGGACATCCCGGCGGTCCCGGTGAGCCTGTTTCGGGAGCTGCCGCTGACCTGCTTCCCTCCGGAGGAGGCCACGGTGGTCTTCCGCACCAGCGGTACCACGGGTGCGCGTGGCCAGAAGCGGCTCAGAGACACCGTGATCTACGACCTCGCGGCGCGGAGGCACGCCGAGGCGGTGCTCGGGCCCTTGCCGAGCGCGGGGCTGGGTCTCGTGCCGCTGCTGCCCGACTCCAGCCTGGGTCACATGTGCGCCGGCTTCTGTCGGGGGCTGCAGACCTTCTTCTCTGCGGAGAGGGGGGTGGATGGGCCTGGCTTCCGAGCGGCGCTCGCCGCGGCGCAGGAGCCGCTCTTCCTTCCCGGGACAGCCTTCGCCTGGGCCGAGCTCGTCGGGGGAGCGTTCGCCCCCGTCGACGTGCCGCCGGGCTCGGTGCTCATGGTGACCGGCGGCTTCAAGGGGCGGCACACCGTGGTCGACGAGTCCGCGCTCCTCGGGCTCCTCGGCGCTCGCTTCCCTGGCGCGCGGCTGGTGGCCGAGTACGGCATGACCGAGCTCAGCAGTCAGCTCTGGTCCGAGCCGGCCGGCACCCCTTACACGCCACCCCCCTGGCTCGGTGTGACCACCGTCGACCCCTGGAGCGGGGCTGCCGCTGCCCAGGGGCTGCTCCGCTTCGTCGATCTCGCCAACCACCAGACGGTCATGGCCATCGAGACCCAGGACCTGGGCCGCGTGCTGCCAGACGGCCGGGTGGAGCTCCTGGGTCGCCTACCCGGCGCCAGGGTGCGCGGTTGCTCGCTGGCCGTCGAGGAGGCAGGCGAAGATGGCGTCTGACACGCGCATCGAGGCTGTCCAGCGGGCCCTTGCCCGTCTGCAAGAGCTGGACGTCGGGCCGCTGTCCGAGGGGCTCTCGTCGCCCAACGCGGCCCGCTGCCTCGCGGCGGCCTGTGCAGTGCTCCACCCCGAGGCCCTGGCCATGGCTCTCGACCGACCGGGTCGGCGTCCGCGTGACCTGGCCGTGGTGGCGGCACCGGGGGTCTTCACCGCCCCGCTGGAGTGGGTGGCGGTCTCTGCCGCGGCCGGCATCCCGGTGTGCCTGAAGGCCTCGCGGCGGGCCCCTCGGTTCGGGGCTGCGATCGCCACCGCCTTCTCAGCGGAAGGCCTGGAGGTACGCCTCGCCCACTCCCACGACCTCGGAGCGCCCGAGGTGATCGTGGCCATGGGGTCCGATGAAGGGGTGGCCTCCGTGGTCGCCACCCATCCCGCGAGTCGGGTCGTGGCCCTGGGCCACCGCTTCAGCCTGGCCCATGTCTCCGCTGACCCTGACGCGACCGTGATCGCTGGGCTCGCGGCAGATCTCGTTGCCTACGACACGCGTGGCTGCATGGCGCCGGTCGCCATCTTCACCACGGGAGCGGCGTCCGACCTCGCCGCGCGCTTGCAGGCCCGGCTGGCTGTCCTCGCGGCGTCGGTGCCCATCGGTGAGGTCGATCCGGCTCTCGGCCCGCGCTGGCGGCACCGGCAGGCACTCGCTCGGGTCCACGGCAGGGCACTCGGCGCTCAAGGTGCGTCAGCCTGGGTGGTTCCACCCGAGCACTTCACGCCTGAGGCGCTGCCGCGTACAGCCGTCATCCACGAGGTGTGGGATGACCGCCACCTGGGGAGCCTGCTGGTGCGCTGGCGCCCCTGGCTGTCGACCCTTGGCACCGATCGCGCCGTTCCGAGCGCGCTCTCCTGCATGTTCGGCCGAGTCTGCCGGCCAGGCGAGATGCAGCAGCCGCCGGTGCCGCGCCGTCATGACGGCCACGACCTGCTCGGCTGCGTTCTGGATCCGGTCTGGACGGGTGCCCCTGCGTGACGGGGCGCCCTCTCAGCGGAGGGCGGCCATGGCGCCGAGGCCGCTGCTCCGGATGCCGCTGTACTCGCGGAGCCGGGTGAGGGCCTCACGCTCGATCTGGCGGACGCGCTCGCGGGACAGGCCCATCTCCTTGCCCACCTCGGACAGCGTGCGGAACTCGCCGTCTTCGAGGCCGTAGCGTCGGGTCAGCACGAAGCGCTGCCGCTCGGTCAGGAGGGCGTGGAAGGCCTCCTGCATGCGGGTGAGCTCCTGGGTGTTGATGGCCTCGGCATCGGGCTGGGGAGCGTCGTCGTCGCTCAGGAAGCGGTCCAGCGGCCTCGGGCGGGGACCGTCGTCGACGGGCTGCTCGAGGCTGATGGTGTTGCCCTGGCTGAGCAGCAGCTCGGCGCGTTCCTTGTCGATGCCGACCTCGCTGGCGAGATCGGCGGTGCTGTAGTCCACACCTGCGCTCTCGAAGCGCTTCATGGCCTTTCGCAGGTTGCGTGTCTGCTCGACAGCGCAGCCGGGCAGGCGCACGGGGCGACCGGTGTGGTCGATGGCCCGAGTCATCTGGGCCCGGACCCACCAGCGGGCATAGGTGCTGAAGCGGATGCCGCGGTCGGGGTCGAAGCGCTTGGCGGCGCGCAGGAGGCCGATGTAGCCCTCTTGGACGAGGTCTTCCTCGTCCATGAAGGGGCCGGCCAGCTTGCGTGCCTCGCCGTGGGCGATGCGCCGACCCGACATGGCGAGTCGCCACCTCAGTGCCTCGGCCTCGGCCCACGCGCTCACGGCCTGACGGCTGTAGGGCACGTAGTCGGGGTCTTTCTTGGCCGCCTTCGAGACGGCCTTGACGGCCTCTTCGAGGCGGTCGACCGCGCCGGCGCGGGTGCGCTCTGCGCGGTCTGGGCGACGCATCAGGATCTCGTCCGCCTCGGGGATTCCGGCGACGGCTTCACGGGCGGACTGCTCGGCGCGGCGGATCTTCCGCGCCATCGACTTCTCCTCTTCAGCAGAGAGTCGTTCGCTGATGCCCACGTCGGTCGAACGGGTTCGGACCTGGAAGGACATAGGGGTCTGCTCCATTGGTTCGGGGCGACTGTAGGTTGACAGTCAAGGTGGAGGCCGACAGGCGGGACGCTCGTGTAGACGTGGCGACACGTCGAGAAGCGATTTTCAGAGGGCTTGAAGCCCCAACTGCGCGGTGGTTCCACTGCCCCAGTGGCGCCAGATGACAGCCCAAGTACTTCGAGTAGTCAAGCGCTATCCGTGACGCGTTGGTTACGAAATTGAAAGCTGGCTGGAAAGGCCGATGGCGTCGCGCACGCGGCTCAAGGTGGCTCGGGCCACGGGGCGGGCTTTTAGCGCGCCAGAGGCGAGGATCTCGCGGACCTCGTCGGGGTGGTCGACGTAGTGGGCGTAGCGTTCGCGTGGCTCGGCGAGCTGGGCGTCCATGAGCTCGAACAGCTCCTGCTTGGCATGACCGTAGCCCAGGCCGCCGGCCCGGTAGCGTGCCGCCATCTCTTCGCGCTGCGCCGGTGTGGCGAACAGCTTGTAGAGAGCGAAGACGGTGCATGTGTCTGGATCCTTGGGCGCTTCGAGGGGCTTGCTGTCGGTCGCGATCCTCATCACTCTCTTTCGCAGCTTCTTGGGCGGAAGCAAGGCCCCGATGTCGTTGCCGTAGCTCTTCGACATCTTCTGACCGTCGATGCCGGGCACCGCGGCCACCTCGGGGGTGATCTGCGGCTCCGGCACCACCAACACGTCGCCGTAGTGATGGTTGAGGCGCTGGGCCATGTCTCGGGCCATCTCCACGTGCTGCTTCTGGTCCTTGCCCACCGGCACCACGTGGCTGTCGAAGGCGAGGATGTCGGCGGCCATGAGGACCGGGTAGGTGTACAGGCCGCAGTTGACCTCCTTGATGCCCTTGGCCACGGCGTCTTTGTAGGCATGAGCCTTGTCGAGACCACTCTTCGGAGTCATGCACGCGAGCACCCATGAGAGCTCACAGACCTCGGGCACGTCGTGCTGGTTCCAGAGCACGCATCGCTCGGGGTCGAGACCGAAGCTCAGCCAGGTGGCAGCGACGTCCCACACCTGCTGTGCCATCAGCCGTGGATCTCGCTGGGTGGTGAACGCGTGGTAGCTGGCCACGAAGTAGAAGCCGTCGTGGGTCTCGGCGAGCTTCAGCGCCGGGAGGATGGCGCCGAGCAGGTTGCCGATGTGCGGCATGCCGCTGGGTTGGATGCCCGTCAGCGAGCGCCGACGGGCGGGGGCGGTGGACATGTTCGAGTCTCCGGATCGGCCGATCATGCACACCGATTTGCGACGATCAAGCACTTGCGCTGTAAGGCTCGTCCCGCCACCCCGACTGCGGTGGTACCTTGCGCCGCAGACAGGAGGATGAGCGATGCGCAAGATCGGGTTTCTGGCGGGACTCTGGGCTCTGACAGCTTCGACGGCCACCGTGGGCTGCAAGGGAGACGATCCCATCGTGGACGGGACGGGCAGCGGCGACGATGGGGGCGGCGACGATGGGGGCGGCGATGATGGGGACATGGGCTGCCTGAGCGACGACGACTGCGCCAGCTACGAGATCTGCGAGGCCGAGGAGTGCGTCGACGGTGACCGCAACAACAGCGTGGACGAGGCGGAGACCGTGCTCTGGGACGACTCGGTCTCGGGCACCATCAACCCCTCGGGCGACGTGGACTACTTCACGTTCACGGCCGACGGCGGTGAGTACGTGCGCATCGAGAGCGCCCACGATGACGACAACGGGGACACCGTGCTGGTGCTGCGAGGGCCGTCGGGCAAGGTCCACGCCTTCGCCGACGAGCACGCCACGGGCGGCGGCGTCACCGACCACGACTCCATGCTGTACGCCTACCTGGACGAGGCCGGCGACTACACCATCAGCATCGAGGACGTCAGCACCTACTACGGCACCGAGCCTCAGTATGGCTCGTCCAACTTCGCCTATGAGATCACGCTGAACGAGTGGAGCCGGTTCACGGTCGAGGACGACACCCAGGACTCTCCCAACGTCTCCGTGACGGTGGAGGTCATCAACTCCTGGTACACGGTGGGCACGCTCATCCAAGAAGACGGCGACTCCGACTGGGTCCAGGTGGTGCTCGAACAGGACGGCGCGGAGCTGAGGGTCGACGGCATGTCCGATCTGGGCGCGAGCTCGGCGACGCCGCTGGTGCGGATCTACGACACGGACGGGACCCTGATCGCGGAGAAGGCATCGGTGGGACCGGAGGACTACGTGATGTACCCGAGCTTGCCTCGCGGTACGTACAGCGTGGAGCTCACCGACGAGAACGGCGCTGGCGCCTCTGACGCCTGGTACTTCGCGTTCATCCTCGCCATGGACCCGGCCGACCAGTACGTCGATGAGATCGAGCCGAACGATGTCGAGAGTCTCGCCACCGAGGTGGAGCTCACCGAGACCGAGACCGACAACGGCAACTTCTACAGCTACGGCAACCAGCAGGGCTACGCCGACACGGGTGGTGATGTCGACTGGTTCGTCGTGGAGCAGCCCTACGACGAGGCGACCATGATCTTGTGCCTCAACGGCGCGCCGTACGGCTCGCTGGGCGTGCAGGACATCGCCATCTATGATGACGCGGGCGAGCTGTTGGCGTCTGTCGAGGGGGACGAAAACCTCGACCCAACTGCAGTTATCGACGACCTTACCGTTGGTCCCGGCACCTACTACTACGCGGTGACGAACTCGGATGATGCCGTCGGCAGCATCGGGGAGTGGTACCGCTTCGTGACCTACCTCGCCGAGTTCGTGCCCAGCTCGTACACCTGCCCCTGAGGGGGAGCCTCAGAAGGCGATGGTGAGGGTCAGCCCGGAGCCAAGCAGCAGCAGGGCTCCGGTGGTCGAGGCGTAGACGGGACCTCGGCGCGGCTTGACCTGGTCGTCGTGGAAGTCGGTGGCGTAGGCGGGCGGTCGCTCGCCGGCATCGACCAGCGCGGCGCGGTCCAGGTATTCCTTGTAGACCGTGCGGCCCTGCGACCAGGTGACGATGGCTGCGGCGCCTGAGACGGCGCCCAGGCCCATCAGGCCGTAGCCCACGACCCGTATGGGCTTGGGGCCGGCGCTGGGCGTACGCGACTTCGCAGCGGTCGCCACGGGGCTGCCCTTCTCGAGTGACAGGGCGATCTCGAGGGTCTGGCCGTCTTCGAGTACGAGCTGCTGTTCCGCCATCTCGAATCCGTCGAGGCGGGCAGCGACCACGTGGGGGCCAGCGGTGAGCGTGTCGAGGGTGCGGTCACCGGCGCCCAGCTCGGTTCCGTCGAGCTCCACGACGGCCTCGTCCGGGGTCACGTCCACCACGAGGGTGCCGGACCCGAGGCGCTCCAAGACGAGGGGGAGGACGAGGGTCTCGCCGGCGCCCACGTCCACGTTGAGCATGGTCGAGAGGTAGCCGTCCAAGCTGGCGCGTATGGTGTGCGGGCCACAGGCCACGCTGTGGAGTCTGCCCGAGGCCCCGCGAACGGGCGCCCCATCGAGCTCGATGCTGACGTTGTCCGGCACGGGCTGGATCTTCAGCGTGCCTTGCCCGGGCTCCATGGTGACGCTCACCTTCGAGACGGTGTCGTCGGTCACCGCCACGGTGGCGTTGCCCACATCGCAGCCGTCGCGCACGCTCACCTCGTGGGTGCCGGCGGAGAGGCCCATGACGATGTTGGGCGTGGACAGGTAGGTGTCGGCGCCGTCCACGAAGATCCGTCCGCCAGCGCGGTCGGCGTCCACCTGCACGCCACCCACAGCCCATGCGGACGGCGAGAAGAGCCCAAAGGACAGGGCAGAACATGCCAGCAAAGCACCGCGGCTACTCGTAGACATAGAACTCCACCAAGCCTGCGACACCGTACCCCATGAGGCCCCGGAGCTCGCCTGTGTCGAAGTCCTGGACGACCTCGTCTGCGCGTAGGGTCGCCACCATCATCCAGAGCGTGACGCTCGAGTTCCACCATCCATCCTCCCAGTCGAAGGCCTCGAGGGCCCCATCGGGGATGGTGAAGGCTCCGTCGTCCTCGGAGATGCAGCGGACCGTGTCACCGCTGTCGGGATCTTGGAGGACGATGAGGACGAGGTCTCCGCTGCTGCCGTACCACTGGATGGTGGGGTCCTCGGCGTAGACGGAGCCACTGCCCCACCAGATCAGGTCGGGCGTCATGGAGGTGAAGACGGGCGGCATCTCCCGAAGCTCGGGGGCACCGAGCGCGGGGTAGTGGGCCGCGTCGACGGTGACCTCGAGGGTTGAGCCGACGACGTACTCGTCCGTGGCCTCGGCGCGCGCGCTCCAGCTCCCTGTCCCGTTGGTCTCGAGGCTGAGCTCCTGGCCGCCCACAACTCCCACCGTCACGGTGTCGGGCCCGTCGACCGCCGCGGCGCTGGGGCCACTCAGGGTGCAGCTGCCGGTCTCGTCGGCCCAGAAATGAGCGGGGCTCAGGTCGGCGGGCTCGAAGAGGTGGGCCTCGGCCCAGATCTGGGCATCGCCCGCCCAGGCGCTGCCGTCTTCGACCACATGGATCCAGGCCACGCTGGCGATGGCCTGGTCGGTGGCATCCTGCCAGTAGGTGAAGGCCTCGGGCAGGGTCGCCTCGCCGGCGCCTTGCTCCACCCGTACGTCCACCGGGCCTGTCGCGGACGAGGCCGGGTGGACCACCACCGCGCCCTCGTCGGTGAGGCTGCTCACCGT
>JAERSX010000451.1 GCA_016845285.1 Deltaproteobacteria bacterium
GTGAAGATTCGGTCCCATGGGTGATCTGGCTGCGCAATCATCGGCGCGCGACGTCCGCCGTTCCGGGCCTCGACCAGGTCGTTGCGCTGACGGAGGCTGCCGGGATGGTCACACCCCCACGACTCCGCCTGCTGCGCGATGCGGTGGCCCACGAGGATGCGCTGGTGCGGTGGGTGGCGGTGCGGGTCCTGTCCACGGCAGACCCGGGCGGACGTGTGCGGCTGCCGGCCACAGACCCGGATCCCCTGGTCCAGGGCCGCCTGCCTTGATGGGAGCGCGGGGGCTGGTGACCGAGGGTCACTCAGCGGGAGCGGCTTCCTCAGCAGCAGCCTCTTCGGCGGCCTCCTTGGCTGCCTCGGCGGCCTTCTCGGCCTCCTCGGCCGCGAGGCGGGCGGCCTCTGCTTTCGCGTCGGCGTCGGCCTTCGCCTTGGCAGCATCCGCCACGGCGATCTTGTCGAGCTTCTCGAGGCCGATGGCGTAGTCGGTGCCGATCATCGTGTCGATGGTGCCCTTCATGAGGCTGCCGGGGAAGCCGAGGTGCATGGCGCTCGACCAGGCGACCGTGGTGGTCCCGTCTCCGCTCGAGACCGTGAGCGAGCCAGTGGAGGGGGTGCCCTTGCTCTTGACGGCCTTTCCGCCGAACCAGAGGTCGTAGGTCATGCTGGCTTCGGTGACCTCGGTGATGGTCAGCCGGCCCTTGCCGAGCTTCTTGCCCTCCCAGTACATGGAGTGGCCCGCCTCGCCGGGGTTGCCCTCGTAGGTCCAGGTGGCCTCGGGGTCGCGGACGGTGTCCCAGTTGGTCCAGGTCTTCCAGGTCTGTAGATCGACGAGGTACGGGACGATCATCTCAGCGGGTGCGGCGATCTCCTTCGAGCGCTCCGTGACGAGGTTGGGGTCCTTGGCGAGGGCGGTGCCTCCGAGGAGCAGGAGCGCTGGGACGGTGACGAGTGTGCGGCGATACATGAGAACTCCGTAGGTTGTACGTTCAGTATCGCGGAATGACTGTTGGGGTCCACTTTATGACTGCGGTAGCCGGCGTGTCCTGGTAGGAGTGAGCATGGCCATCCGCTTGGGCGACACCGCCCCCGACTTCACCGCCGAGTCCACCTTCGGCATCCTCAACTTTCACGAGTACCTCGGTGACAGCTGGGGCATCTTGTTCAGCCATCCAAAGGACTTCACGCCGGTGTGCACCACCGAGCTGGGCGCGGTCGCCGGCCTCGAGGCGGAGTGGGACAAGCGCAACGTCAAGGTCGTGGGCCTGAGTGTGGACAGCGTGGCCGACCACAACGCCTGGGCGGGAGACATCGAGGATGTCACGGGCAATGCGCTGAACTTCCCGCTCGTCGCCGACCCGGATCGGACCGTCGCCGCGCTCTACGACATGATCCATCCCAACGCGTCGAACACCCTCACGGTGCGTAGCGTCTTCGTGATCTCCCCCGACAAGACCGTGAAGCTCACCCTGACCTACCCGGCCGCCACCGGCCGGAACTTCGACGAGCTGCTCCGTGTCGTCGATTCGCTACAGCGTACGGCCTACAACAAGGTGGCCACTCCGGCCAATTGGGCGCCGGGCGACTCGGTCATCATCGTGCCCTCGCTGAGCGACGCTGAGGCTGCGGAGGCCTTCCCGGGCTTTGAGACGGTGAAGCCCTATCTGCGCACCACCAACGATCCCGGGTAGGCGTGGTGACGCTTCAGGTCTGCTGCTCAGTCGGGCGGCAGACTCATGGCGAAGCGCACACCACCGCCGTGTGCCCGTGAGGTGGGATCGGCAGGGGAGCGTCGCCCCAGCCGAAGGTTGCGCGGCTCGCTGCCCCAGGAGCCACCCCGGTGGGAGATCTGCTCGGCTCCCGCGGGGCCTTCGGGGTCGATGACCGCTGTCTCGGCGTAGGGGGCGTAGCCGTCGTGGACCCACTCGTAGCTGGCGCCGTGCACGTCGTACAGGCCCCAGGCATTGGGAGCGAAGTCCCCGGCGGGCTGCGGCCAATAGCCGGAGTTCCCGCAGTACCAGGCGAGGTGGGTGAGCAGGCTGCCGTCGCTCAGGGTGATGTCGCCATCACAGGACTCCTCGGTTCCGGCGGTCAGGTCTGCACCGGTGGTGAAGGCGGCGGTGCTGCCGGCACGCGCGGCGTACTCCCACTCCGCTTCTGTGGGCAGGCGGATCCCCGGGCAGTCATAGGCCGAGCCCATCGGCGTGCAGATGGCATCTGGTGAGTCGCCAGTGCACGCATAACATGGCGTTTCACCTATAATATTCGACAATTCGTTGGCCGTGCTCGCGGCGTCGTGCCAGCTGAGCCAGCGTGCCGGGTAGTGCTCTCCCCAGCTGTCGTCCTCCGGGAGGTACCCGGTCCAGTCGAGCCACTCGCCCTCGGTGACCGGCAGCACGCCGAGGGCAAAGGGACGGGTCAGGGTGACGCCGTGGGGGGTCTCGTCGTCTTGACCGCCGGCCTCGTCGGGGGGGGCTCCCATGATGAAGTTGCCGGCCTCGATGCGCACGGCGGAAAACGGGAGATCTACGATGGCGATGGCGTCTTGCGGCGCGTCTCCAGATGCGGAGTCGGCGCCCCAGCGCTCGCCGTAGACAGGCTCACCGGTACAGGCGGTCGCGAGGAGGAACCACGGGGACACCCCCCATTCTAGCCGTTGGTGCTGCCTGGGTGAGGTCGCCTCAGTCTCCGTCGCGGCTGGCCAGCGCGATGTTGCGGAGCCCCACGTCGCTGCAGCGGGCGATGACGTCCATGATCACGGCGTAGGAGGTCTGCTCGTCGCCCCGGAGCACGATGCGTGTCTTGGGGTTCGTGGCGTAGATGCCGGCGAGGTAGGCCTCGAGCTCGGCCAGCGGGACGGCGTTGTTCTCGACATAGACGGTGCGGTCGGGGAGCACGGAGACCACGACGTCCTCGGGAACCAGGTCCTGATCGCCGCCCCCCTCGGGCGTCATCACCTGGAGGGCGCGCTCGGCCAGCAGGCCCTTCTCGTAGGCCCGCTCCTTCTCGTCCTCGATGACCGATGCGGAGACCACCATCAAGATGATGAGCAGCACCAGGAAGACATCGGTGAGCGGCGTGATGTTGATCTCACCGAAGAACCCATCGTCTTCTTCGTCGCCGAGAGGGAGTCCGCCACCGAGGCCGACGCCCTGGCTTCCCTCACCCTTCGGGCCGGACTGCATCGTCCCTCCCGAGTACCAGGATGAGCTCCAGCAGCTCGTCGACGAGGAGGCCGAGCTCGCGGTTGAGCTTGCCGATGAGGTTCTGCAGGAAGTTGAAGAGCAGCACACCCTCGAGGGCCACGGCGATGCCGACCGCCGTTGCGATGAGCGCCTGCGAGATGCCCACCGACACCACGGCGAAGCCGCCCTGGCCGGACTCGCCGATGGCCTCGAAGCTGGCCATGACGCCCAGCACGGTGCCGAAGAGCCCGACGAAGGGCATCAGCGCGCCCGCGGTCGCCAGGAGCCAGAGGCGGGCCTTCAGGGCGCCGGCGAAGCGTCTCAGCTCCCGGCCCAGCGCCATGCGCGGGTCACCGGGAACGCGGCCTGTGGCCCGATCGAGGCCGGCGAGCAGCACGGGCTTGGCCACACCCGAGGCGCTCTGACTGGCCGTGTGGGCGGCCTCGAGGCCGTCGGTGCGGGCAGTGGCCACGATCTTGCGGACGGCGCGCAGGGCCAGGCGGGCGCGCAGCACGACGAAGCAGCGCTCCATGAAGACGGCCACCAGCAGCAGCGAGGTCAGGAGCATGCCGAGCACCAGCACGTGCTCGACGCTGAACTCGGTGAGGGCGGCCTCCAAGATGGGGGGCAAGGTCATGCGGAGGGCTCCGTGGGCCGGAAGTGTGGACGTGGGCTCACTTGATCACGCGGTAGCGGAAGGTGACTTCTCTGCCGTCTTTTCGGGTGAGCTCGACTTCGAAGTCTTTCTTCTTGCGCAGGGCCAGCCAGGAGGCGACGGCCTGGGGCACCGTGGCGACCTTGCGACCGTTGACGGAGTGGATGATGTCGCCGTTGCGGAAGCCCACCTTGCGAAGGATGCTGCAGCGCGGGACGTAGACCCGGACACCGATCGCCTTCCCGTCTTCGCCCTTCATGGTCTTGGTGGCCGCCTGGCGATCGAGCTCTTTGAGGTGGTGGGCGTAGTAGTCGATGATGCTGCGCTCGACCTGCCACTTGCGCTCACCGAGCTTGCTGATCTCCTCGACGGGGTCGCACGGCTTGCGCTTGCCGCGGGGGGGCTTGCCCTTGACACCGCTGTTGTCGGGACTGCCGCTCGAGACAGGGG
>JAERSX010000452.1 GCA_016845285.1 Deltaproteobacteria bacterium
GGTCTCCCCGGTGCGGGCCCACGTGCTGTCGAGGACTGCCGCATCCTGGCCTCGCTCATCCGCGACCAGAAGCTGCCCATCGAGGCTGCCTGTGCCGCCCGGACCCACCCCAACGACATTCGGCCCATCATCGAGCTCGCAGACGATGTCGGGATCCCCATCGAGGTGATGACCTTCCTCGGCGCCTCACCCATCCGGCTCTACGCAGAGGGCTGGGACGAGGATCTGCTCGAGACGCGGACCCGCACGGCGGTGCGGATGGCCAAGGAGGCTGGGCTTCCGTGCACCTTCGTCACCGAAGACACTGTGCGCTCCCACCCCACCACGCTGCGCAGGCTGTTCATCGCGGCCATCGAAGAAGGCGCTGACGGGCTCTGCCTCTGCGACACGGTGGGCCACGCCACGCCCAACGGTGTGTTCAACCTGGTGCACTTCGCCAAGAACCTGATCCGGGGCCTCGGCACCGACACTCGGGTGGATTGGCACGGTCACAACGATCGTGGCTTCGGTCTCGGCAACGCGCTCAGCGCGATCGAAGCTGGCGCCGACCGTGTCCACGGGACGGTCTTGGGCATGGGCGAGCGGGTGGGCAACACCCCCCTCGACCTCATGTTGGTCAACCTCAAGCTCCTCGGTATCCACGACGGCGACCTGAGTGGCCTGGCCGAGCTCACCGATCTCGTGGCCGAGTCCTGCTCCTGGCCCATCCCGGTGAACTACCCGGTGTTCGGTACCGACGCCTTCCGCACGGGCACGGGCGTGCACGCTGCGGCGGTCATCAAGGCCCTGCGCAAGGGCGACAACTGGCTCGCCGACCGTGTCTACAGCGGCGTGCCCGCTGAGTGGTTCGGCCGCCGCCAGGAGATCGAGATCGGCCACATGGCTGGCGACAGCAACATCGTCTACTGGCTGAGCAGCCGCAACATCAGCCCCGATCCCGATCTGGTGAAGCGCATTCGGGAGGCGGCCAAGGCCACCAACCGTGTCCTCACCGAGACCGAGGTGCTGGAGATCGTGCACGCTCCGGGCGCCTAGGCGGCTGGGCCGTGTGCCCTACTCCTCTCCGGCCACGCGTGCTTCGCCCCGTGCCAGCGCTGCGGCGAGGGCAGCCTTCTTCTCGTCGACCACGTCGCTCTTGACCTCCCGTGCCTCCTGCCGAGCGCGGGTGAGGCGGGTGTTGTTCTGGATCACGCGCATCATGAAGAGCAGAGCGAAGACGTAGTTGAAGATCCCGAAGGGTCCTGGGATGTCGGGAATTCCCTCGATGACGAGGAAGAGCAGCACGCCGAAGTTGAGGCCCTGTTGGAGCCAGAAGAGCCACATGCGCTCTTCCCACCTTGGGAGGCGGGTGACGACGTAGTTGCCGGCGAGCACGCCGATGACTGCAAAGAGGACGATATCGCCGAGGGTCATGAGGACAGAGACCGGTTGTCGATGAGTCTGGTTCCACCGTACGTCGCGGCGACGAAGCCTCGGGCGGGACCATCCACTTGGTTCAGGGGGCGCAGATCGGTCGCGTCGCGGATCTCGAGGTAGTCGAGGCGGTCAGCATGGATTCGACGTCGGCCGATCTCGAGAAGGTCAGCAGCGTCGCGAGTGCCGGCGGCGACCGCCTCCGCCATGTCGTCGAGGGCCTGGTGGAGGCTCAGAGCGCGCGTGCGCTGCTCCTCGCTCAGGTAGGCGTTGCGGCTGGACAGCGCGAGGCCGTCGGCGTCCCGCACGAGGGGACCGCCGATGACCTCGATGGGAAGGGCGAGGTCGCGTGTCATACGGCGGATGAGCTGGAGCTGCTGGTAGTCCTTCTCGCCGAACACCGCGACATGGGGCTGCACCACGCCGAAGAGCCTGGCGACCACCGTGGCCACGCCCTCGAAGTGGGTGGGACGACTGGCGCCGCAGAGGCCATCGCTCACCTGATCGACGATGACACGGGTGCTGTGATCGCGGTGGTAGAGCGTTGTGGGAGTGAACAGGAGATCCACGCCCTCGGCCCGTGCTTTCGCGGCGTCGCCCTCGGGATCGCGCGGGTAGCGGCCGAGATCTTCGGTGGGCCCGAACTGCAGCGGGTTCACGAAGATGCTGGCGACCAACCAATCACAGCGGGGGCGGGCGAGGGCGAAGAGGCTGGTGTGGCCGCGGTGGAGGAAGCCCATGGTGGGCACGAAGCCCACCCGCTCGCCGCGGGCGCGACGTTGCAGGGCCTCCTCCTGGACCGCTCTCCAGTCGGACTCGGTGCGCATGCCGACTCAGTACAGCCGCGTGATCTTGGCGCTCTTGCGAGCCCCGCGGCGGCGGAAGCTGTGCTCGGCGGCGGGGAAGCTCTGGTCGCGCACGGCCTCGACATAGGCGCGGGTCGCGTCGACCATGGGGGTCTCGAGCTCCGCGAAGCGCCGCACGAAGCGGGGCTTGAAGCGACTGTCGAAACCCAACAGGTCGTTGCAGACGAGTACCTGGCCCGAGCAGCTCGCGCCGGCGCCGATGCCGATGGTGGGCACGGCGAGCGCCTCGGTGATCTCGGCCGCGAGCTCGGCTGGCACCATCTCCAAGACCACGCAGAAGGCGCCGGCCTCCTGAACGGCCAGGGCGTCTGCGAGGACCTGCGCAGCCCCTTCATCGCCGCGCCCCTGCACCTTGAAGCCGCCCATCGCGTGGACGGACTGCGGGGTGAGGCCGACGTGGCCGACCACCGGAATGCCGGCGTCGACGATGGCGCGGATGGCTGGGGCCGTGCGGGCGCCGCCCTCCAGCTTCACCGACTGGGCCTTGCCTTCCTTGACGAGGCGGCCGGCATTTTCGAGAGCTTGCGCCGGGCTGACCTGGTAGGTCATGAAGGGCATGTCCACCGTGAGGTGCGCGCGTTCTAGGCCTCGGTCGACGCATCGGCCGTGGTAAATCATGTCGTCGAGGGTCACCGATAGCGTGTCGGAGTGGCCTTGAATGACCATTCCGAGGCTGTCGCCGACCAGCACCATGTCCACCCCTGCGGCGTCCACGATGCGGGCCATCGTGGCGTCGTATGCGGTGACCATCGCGATCTTCTGGCTGCCGGCCTTCATGCGAAGAAGGTCCGGGACCGTGATCCGTGGCATGGGATCTGCTCCGTTTGTGGGTCTCGTGCTGTCAGGGATGCCTCCCGGCCGGAGAATTCCGGTCCAGGGGTCTCACCCAGGCAGAGTCTAGCCCATCCCGAGGGGCCGGGCTTGCCCCATGGGGGTGGAAGCGTCATGATGGAGCCATGTCTGGACGTGGCGAAGCGGGCTTCCAGGTCCGTCTACTCGGGCAGGAGGTGGGGGTGGACGACCTCCCCGCCTTGGTGGAGCTTGCGCGCACCGGTCAGATCGGCGCCGCGACAGAGGTCCACATTCCGGATCGGGGATGGGTGGAGGCGAGCGAGGTCGGTGAGCTCGCGGTCCACTTCGAGGGCGCCGATCCATGGGCGGCGTGGGACGCAATGGAGGACTCCCTCCCTTCCACTCCCTCACAAGCGCATGAGGAGGCTCCCGAGAGCCTCGATGAGCTGCCTGAGGCGGGGCTTCGTCATGGCCGGCCAACGGTGGCTCCTCCGCCAGATGACCCCGATCTGACCGATCCGGGCATCCCCACCACGCGGCGCCGCAAGAAGCCTGAGGTGGAGGTCCTCCCCGACTCCCACGTACACGACGTGACCACAGGGGAGCGGTCCGTCCCGCACGAGCTGCGGCCAGCCACCCCGCAGTCTCCCGAGCGCATCGGTGGGCAGCCCGTCCTCGAAGAGCGCCGTACCTCGTCATCGGGCACGCAGTTCCAGCGGGGCGGCAAGGTGCTGGCCTTCCCATCTGGGGCACGGGCTTCCGTTCAAGGGGCCAACGCACTCCAAGCACGGGATCCGGTGCCGGTCTCGGCGCCACCGCGCGCCCCTCGACCTCGAGCCAGCCAGGAAGAGCCCGCCCGAAAGATGAACTGGACGCTCCCAGTGCTGGCGCTCTGCGGTGGTCTGATCGCGCTGTTGGGACACCGCATCTATGTGGAGGCCACGGCTGGCTCCGTCTACCTGGGGGCGCCGCCGCCGGTGCCGACGGGGCCTGTCATACCGGGCGACGACGACCTCGCGGGACCGCCCGAGATCGCGCCTCCCTCGGATTCCACGGCCAAGGTGCCCACGCCGGTCGTGGCCGTGGAGGACGAGCTGCGCGGGCAGCTCATGGACGGCATTCGTGATGTCGCCAAGAAAGGTGACCTCGACGACGCTCTGCTCATCGAGTTGCTCCGGGTCAAGCTCGATGTGAGCGGCACCGATGCCAAGGTGTTGACCTGGGGAGGGCGGAAGCAAGACGCCCCGCAGCTTGCGTCGGTGCGCATCCGTCTCCGCTCGGACCCTGCCCAGCTCGATCGGGAGCTCGGGGGTGTGGCGCTGGTGGTGGGCAAGTATGTCCAGTTCTACCGCCTCGAGCTCGAGAGCCTCGAGGTCGAGCTGGAGCGTCCCGACGGCACCCATCGAGTGGGTCTCGACGCTTCCATGGCCGCCGAGCTCTACCTGCAGCGGACCAGCCTCGAGAAGTACCTGGCCCACGGCCTGGTGGCGCGTCAGCCTGACTGAGACGAGTCCGTCGACAGACCGGCGCTACATGCCGTCGCGGGTCGCCTGTTGGAGCGCCTGGATGCTGCGCACGATGGCCTCTACCGAAGGGGCCCCACGGTTGGCCAGGCGGATCTTGCGCTCGGGGTTGACCAGGTAGACCGAGCGGAGGACCCGCTTCATGGGAAAGGGGACGGTGCAGCGAAATTGACGCGAGACGCTGGCGCCACGATCGGTGAGCAGGGGGAAGGTGAACCCGTACTTCTCGGCGAACGCAGCGTGTCTCTCGCCTTCGGCGGGGTTGACCCCGTACACGTTGCACTTGAGGCCGCGGAGCTGCTCCACGTGGTGCTGTACATCCTGTAGCTGGGCTGTGCAGCCAGGGGTGTCATCCCCTGGGTAGAACACCAGCAAGGTCCACCGCATGCGCTGGAAGCGGTGCCACTCGCCGTCGTGGCCTTGCAGGTGCCACTCCGGGGCGGTCTCCCCCTCGGGAAGCATCTCCGGGTAGACGGCGTCGGCCAGCGACCGACGCATGGGCTCGGGGAGGCGACCGAGGACACTGTGGATTGAGGGCATGGCGAGCTCTGGAAGGGGCGTTCGGATCAGCGGAGGAGGCGTGCGCGGAGCGGGCTGTCCGCGGGGACCCAGCGGAGCAGGGCGTCGCCCAGGACCAGGGGCTTGGTGCGGAGATCGTCCAGGCTGCTGGCCCCGCTCAGGAGGCAGGCGATGCGGACCTCGTCGATGACGAGCTTCGCGACGCGCCGTACCTCGTCACGTCCGCCTCGGGCCTGGGCTTGGAGGAAGGTCCTGGCGATACCGCCGCAGGCGGCGCCCAGGGCCACGGCTCGCGCGATGCTGAGGCCGTTGCTCACGCCACCCGTGGCACACACGCCGAGCCCGGTGCCCGAGAGCTGAGCGACGCTGGCCGCCGTGGGGATTCCCCAGTCCCAGAAGGTGGCTCCCAGGGCCTGCTGCCGGCCTGCCGCACGCAGGGCCTCCACGCCCACCCAGCTCGTGCCGCCGGCTCCGCTGGTGTCCGCCCAGCGCACACCGAGGGCGGCGACACGGTCGCCGACGGAGCGGCTGAGGCCGCACCCTGTCTCCTTGACCACCACGGGCACCGTCAGCTCCTCGACCAGACGCTGGATGGTGTCCAGGCCTCCGCGGAAGTCGTCATCGCCTCCGGGCTGGACGACCTCCATGGCGGGGTTCAGGTGGACACACAGGGCGTCTGCACCGGAGCGCCCGACCAGATCTGCCAGGGCCTGGGAGGACGCCGAGCGGGCCTGAACCACGCCGATGTTGCCCAGGACGAGCGCGGTGGGGGCGACGTCACGGACCTCGTAGCCAGCGGTGATGCCGTCGGTGAGCAGGGGGCGCTGGGAGCCGAAGGCGAAGCCGATGCCGAGCTCCTCGGCCACGGCGGCGAGGTCGCGGTTGATGTCATGGGCGCGATCGACCCCGCCGGTCATCGCTGCGATGACGACGGGGGCGGCCAGGGGCTTGCCAGCAAAGGTGGTCTGCAGGTCCACGTCGGCGACGGCGAGCTCGGGCAACGCGTCGTGCACCAGCTGCACCTGCTCCAGGAGGTTGGTCTTGTGCTTGAACGCCACGTCCCCGTCGGTGCAGAGGTCGATGTGGTCGGCCTTGCGTGCGCTGATTTCGGGCACGGCGAGATCGGCTGGACTGCTGTCGGGGCGTTGACTCACGGACTCTCGGGGGTCAGGGCGTGGGCACCAGGAGCGATGCGCACCGGAATGGGCACGAGGCCTTCTCTGTGGCAGGCCACCTCGAAGGCACGTTGGGCTGCCTTATCTGGAAAGAGCGCGACGGCGCAGTCTCCTCCACCCGCGCCAGACGGCTTCGCGGCACCTCCGTGGTCTCGTGCCAGCTGCACGATGCGGGCGAGGGGTGGTGTGAGGTAGTCGACCCCCGCCGCCTGAGCCATGGCCCGCAGCGCGGCGAGGTTGGTGGCGAAGGCCCCCATGGGATCGGCCGCGAAGCTGAGGGCGGCTGCCCGGCTCGCAGCGAGGAAGTCGTCGCGGTCAGCCCACGCCAGGTACTGGGAGACACGCGGTCCCGTCCGCGCCGATGCGCCGCTGAAGACCACACTGGGCAGGACTGGAGGAAGGGGTGTGATGGTCTCGCCCTCGACCCGGATCATGCCGCCGGCCAGGGCGGCACGCACGTCGACGCCGCTGCCGCCTCCCTGGACCGCGGCGTGGACCGCCAGCGCATCCTCGCCGGGGCGCCCTCCTGCGATGCAGGCTGCGACGCAGGCTGCGGCGCTCCCTCCAAAGCCGGGCTTGCCGGGCAGGTCGACTGGATTCCAGGCTGTGAACTGGTAGTGCCCGGCGGGAGCCCCTTGGAGAGCTGGCCCCACAAAGCGGGTGTCGCTGTCGGGCGTCTCGATGGTGAGCTCCGGCGCTGCATGGACGATGCACTGCACCCCCCGATCGATGGCCAGGACCACCGCCGGTCCGCCGTCTAGTACGGCGTATTCGCCGACGAGCACGAGCTTCCCGGGCGCGCGCACCCGACGCAGGATCGTCATGCGGGATCGATGACCCGGGCATCGCCCCCGACGCCGAGCTCGATGGCCTCGAGCTGAAGTGACTTGATGGCGGCCACGACGGCGGGTGCGTCAGCGGCGGCGCAGAGCACCTTGACGTTGGGGCCGGCGTCCATGGTGGCCCAGGCACCGACACCATCGCGGCGCAGGGCATCCACGGCGTCCAGCACGGCGAGGGTGGGGGGCTTCCAGTAGCGGATGGACGGCACGCTGGTCTGCATGCAGGCGTGCATCTTCGCGGTGGAGCGTTCCATGGCTGCGCCCAGGCGGGGCAGATCACGGTCGGCGAGGGCGGACAGCCCATCGTCCAGATCGTCCTGAGCGGTGTCGCACCATGCTCGGTAGTAGGCCGAGGTCTGGCGGCTGCGCTCCATGCCCTCGGTGCTGCCCACGCCCTTCTTGCCGGATGAGACCAGGGCCACCACCACCCGTAGATCCCAGTGGTCTCGTGGTGCCACGGGGCGGCCGTGGCTGTCGCTGCCGTCGAGGGCTTCACCGCGGTCCCAGGCCACCCAGCCACCCCAGAGGCTTCGGCAGGCTGAGCCCGAGCCCTGGCGGGCGAGCACGCTCAGACGCGTGGGGTCGAGGTCTTGGCCCCCGGCGGCTGCGGTGGCCAGGGTGAGCGCGGCGAAGCCAGAGGACGACGAGGCCAGGCCAGCAGCGGTTGGGAAGTTGTTGTCGGACACCACACGGCAGGCTGGTCGGTCCGGTGAGACTCGATCGAGCTGCGCAAGCACCCGCGCGCGGCTCGAGCCGGTCACGATGGCACCGTCCAGCACGACCTCGTCGGCTTCGGCATCCCAGGTCAGTGC
>JAERSX010000453.1 GCA_016845285.1 Deltaproteobacteria bacterium
GTCCTGACCGCCCTCGCCGGAGATCATGGGCAGGAAGCCCTGGTCGACCTCCTTCATGCGGATCTCGTCGTAGCTCCGACCGGTGTAGGTCCGCTGCCACGCACCCTCCCAGTAGCTGGGGTCGGTCAGCAGGGCGCCGACCACGCTCGCGGCCACGGGGTCGTGGGTCCGCACCACCAGGTTCGCTGGGGCGGCGGCGGTCTCGGACCCCTCGTGCTCGTCGGCCTGTGCGGCCGGCACGAGGGCCAGGAGCAGGGCCGATGTGGCGGAGATCCACGTGCGCATGGGCCCCCGTAGCGCCTTCCGGGTTCGGCCGGAGGGACCGCGTCGTCGCTCAGAGCGAGAGCACGATCTCCAGGAGCAGGGTCTCCATGTCGATGGTGGCCTGGCTGTGGTTGTGGAAGGCGGTGAAGAGCACCTGGCCCTGTCCGTTCTGCCAGCGTGCGGCGAGGGGAGCATCGGCGATGGTGCCGCCCTCCAGCAGCGGGGCGTCGGCGCTCACCAGCACCGCCACGTCGCTGCGCACCGCCGTGGGGATGACCCACTTGTCGTAGTCGAAGTAGAGGTCGGCGCTGTTGGTGCCGAGGATCGCCTTCATCACGGGGTCGTCGACGTCGACGGTCAAGGTCCCCGGCGCGCCCACGAAGGCGTCGCCCACCGTGGTGTCGTCGCCGTCGAAGTCGATGAGCTCGGGGGTGGCCCCCTCCACGAAGGCGTAGGCCCAGTCGCTGGCGTAGAGGCTGCCGCCGCCGGCCACGTAGGTGGCGATGGCCGTCGAGATGGCTTCGTCCTCGCTGAGCCAGTCGAAGTCGATGCCGCAGTTGAGGAAGATGATGTCGTAGGCGCCCATGGCCGCTGGATCGCGCAGGAAGGTGCGGTACTCCGAAGAGCCGACCCCCGAGTAGCTGTCGTAGGGCAGGGTCAGGGCGTCGAGGATGCCGCCGATGTCGTCGTAGATCCCTGTGACCACGGCGATCTCGACAGAGTCCCGCTCCAGGCAGGTGGGATCTGGCAGCTCGATGACGGCGCCCTCGACCAGCTCCACGGCCACCGAGGTGGCGAAGCTGCCCTTGGTGATGTCGATGATGGTCGGTCCCGGAGGCAGATCGAGGAGCAGGTAGCGGCCCTCGACATCGGTCTCGTCGACCACCACCGTGTCGGTCGAGCCGTCGCCGTCGGTGTCGACGGCCACCCTGGCCTCTGCGCCCACCACCCAGTTGCCGCCCGAGGGGTCACAGACGCGTCCGGTCACGCCCGCCAGCCAGGGCTCGTCGGTGTCGTCGGGGGGCCTCAAGCCATCGTAGGGCTGGTCGGGGAGGTCGCCATCGCCGAAGCTCTCGTAGCCCCCGACGTGCTCGTCGGCGTGGCGCTCCCAGGGGTCGGGGCTGAAGCTGTAGTCGCTGCAGCCCGCGCCCAGGCCGCTCATCCAGATCATCGCAGGGACTGCTCGCATCACGCCTCGGTCGGTGCGATCCCAGGCTGGCCCTGTCTCCAGGTGATCCCGATGTCAGGGCGATGACGCAGGTCGCCGGTCCACCCGGCCTGTCGCGGCCGCCGCTCGGCGAAGCTCGGAGCCCGGCAGTCCACTCCGACCAACCTGGTGATGAGCTGAGGACCCGCCAGGCGCTGCTCCGGCTGGGTACTTCATGGCTCCTGCCGGCCGAGCGCGAGCCTTCGGGGTCTGAGCTATCTCCACAGACGGTGGACGACCGATGGGGGAATGCCGGTCGCTTCCACGATTTCTTCGACACTCACACTCGGAGAGGGGCCTTGCCTGGTGGCTGCGATGCGTTGTGCCGCCGCCTGGATCTTCTGGGTCTGGATACGGTCCATCTCAGCCTTTGCCGCGACCTGATCGAAGCTCTCCTGTGGGCCCATGCTGCTGGGTGCTTGTAGAGGAGGGAGGTTGAGAATGTTGACGTGCCGGGGATTCGTCTCCTGCTCGAGCCGAGCCTGTTCGTGCTGGGCGTGGCCGTCATTGGCCCAGGCCACAGAACCCTGCCGGTTGTTCCGATCCAGGATCTCCCTGGTGGCAGCTCGTTCGGACGTGCCGCAAGCTGGTCGTGTGTTCCGTGCGCCCCAGTTCTGCATATTCGTATGGGTACTGGTCCGTCGATCGCCCAGCCCTTCGGCAGTCTGCGCCAACACCTCGGCCTGATCACGACTGGCTGTCTCGATAGCACCACTGACCGGACATGTGGGTTCCGTAAATGGGAGCAGGCCCCGCACTCCCTGTGCGGGTGCATCCATGCAGGCCTGGTGGGCCGTCATGAGCTCGCCTCCGCGGTTGTTGCCGGCTTCACCGGTTCCTGCCAGTGCATCGCTCAGCTTGTCGTCGTGAGACCCTTCGACCATTCGAAGCGCGTGGTTTTCTGCGATACGCCCCGCGAAAACGCCGAGCCCGATTCCCGTCGCGACGGAACTGACCACAGGGGCGAGCCCGACCCCTGCAGCGGAGCACACAAGGTCGCCCAGGCCGGCAGCATCGCTGCTCAGATCGATGGCGGTTTCGGCCAGTTCCTCACCAGGAACCCCGTCCTGGAGTTGGGTGCGCAACTTCTCGGCGTTGAGGGCCGCGCTGATCGCGGTCAGTCCACCACCGAATCGATTCGCCTTCTCAATGCCAGGGGACGGAGTAATGCCAGGGGACGGAGTCTGGATTGGGGTGAGGCGTCCCAAGCGATGGTCTGACATCCGGAGGGAGCCCGGCATGTTGACTGCCCCCCTCACGCCGGATGTCGCCCCTGCGGCGCCGAGGCCCACTTCTGTAGCTCGACGGAGTTGGCTCGGTTCCCTGGCTGGGGAGGGCCTGCGTGCCAGGGCCTCCTGCGCCGCGGCGTTGCCACGGTTGCCAGCGAGGCCGGGGTGGCTGGCGACCGTGGGTCCGTCCTCGATCAGGCACTGGTGCTCGGGTGGCAGGCTCATCTGGACCGGGCGGTGCTGCTTGGACGACATGGGTGCTCCCTGGGTTCACCCGATCCCTAGGGCACCTTCGGCAGCCGATGGCCGTGTCGATACAACTGAAACAACATGGTCTCACCGGGGCTGGATCGCCCGAGGGGCTGAAGGAGGACCTCCACGGTCGCGGGGCCTGGGCTCAGTCGGGAGCAAGTCACCGTACCTTCAGCCGGACATCGTCGCGAGCACGCGTCAGCCAGGGCCTCCAACCCCCTCTTGTCCCCGGCGCGACACCCATGTCCCAATCCGAGCGCACTCGCCGTCGGCCTTGGGCCGCCGAGCCCGAAGATCACGGGCTCTCCGACCCTGGCACGACCCGTGCATCAGACGGGCGGTACACGGAGAACCCATGACCACCATCCTCGGCCTCGCCGTGCTCTCCCCCCTCGCCCATGCCTATGCGCTCGTCAACGAAGACAGGATCTGCGCCATCACCGTCGTCTCCCAGCTCGCGCCGGCGCCTGACGCCGTGGGGGTGCCGCTGGACATCGAGGCCTTCTTCCAGTTCGAGGTCGGCTGCCAGGACAGCACCTGGGCCCTCGAGCTCGTCGAGGCCGACACGCAGGAGGTGGTGGCCACCCGCGAGAACACGGCCTGGGCGACGAGCACCAGAGCACCGAGTTGTGCGCCGAGGTGGAGCGCCGCAAGAACCCCTAAGGCTGCACGGCGGTCCCCTTCCAGGCTGGCCTCCTGGGTCTGATCGCAGGCTTGCTCGGGGTGATGCGACACAGGACGTGAGCCCGCCCCACATCTCCCCCACTCCATCTGGATGTAGACAACAGCACCGCCCCGGAGGCTTCCATGCGATCCCTTTTTCCTTGCTCCCTCTTCTTCGCCTGCCTGTTCGCCCTCGGCCTCCTCTCTTCGCCCGTCGTGGCCTCCGGGCTCTCGGTCCAGGAGTGCGAGGGCTCGGATGTCTCGGCCTGTGTCCAGAGCGAGGCGGACTGCGAGCAGGACTGTTGGGACGACTACGGAGACTGTCTCAGTGACGCCCAGGAGGCGCACACTGCCCGCCTGGCGGAGATTTCGGACCTGCAGCAGCGGCTGACGAGGTTCCTGGAGGAGCGCCACAAGAGCAACCTCGAGGGGCTTGAGGAGGAGGCCAGCGACTACCGCGCCTCCTGCGTCGAGCTGGAGTGCGACGACTGTCGGAAGTGGGGAGCCATCTGCTGGGAGGTCGCCGAGTGCATGTCGGATGTCCGCGAATGGCACGCGAACGCAGTGCGGCAGGAGAACAGTCGGCACGCGGCTGCTCTGGACGGACTCTCCAACTACATCGCGCAGCACCGAGCCGAGGCGGATGCGGCCTTCAACGCCGCGGCCGACGACTGTGAGGAGGACCGCCTGGACTGTCTGGACGGCTGCGAGGATCCCGACCTGGACGGCAACGATCGCTAGGCTGCACTCCGGGTCCCCGCAGAGGAGCCTGAGGTACCGCAC
>JAERSX010000454.1 GCA_016845285.1 Deltaproteobacteria bacterium
GAGCCGCGTGGACAGGCTGCGGGCCTTGGGGCTGTCGCCGACACTCAAGACCACCAGCCGCTGGACCTCCCGCTCTGACAGCGGCGCGAGCACCACCCGCGTGGGGGCCAAGCCCAGCTCAGCGCCGTCGCGGAATGAGTCGAGAGCCGGGGCATCGACGTCGTCGCGGGCGGTGACCAGCACCAGCAGCGGAAGGGCGTCGCGGATGACCACGGTGCGCACGAGGTAGGCGAGCAGGGAGACCAGGGGCGCCTGGGCCATGTGGGCGTCATCGACGGTGATGATGCGCGGACCGTCCTCGAGGAGGGTCTCGAGGGTCTCGCGGACGCCGTCGTAGAGCTGGTAGCGGATGTCGCCAGCCATGCTCCCGCGGCCACGGGCGAACGCAGCGATGGCCCTGGCCAGCTCCGGGGGCACGCGAGCGCCGAGCTCCCGGCCGATGTCGGTGGCGATGTGGACCAACGCGTCGTAGCTGCTGGCCTGGCTGGTGATGGATCCCTGGTGGACTGGGATTCCGATGACCGCAGCGTGCTCGACGGCGGCCCGGAGCATGCGGCTGCGACCGGTGCCCTCCGCACCCTCCAGGATCACCACGCCGCCCTCGCCGCGGGTGAGCGCGCTCACGGCATCGCGCAGCACCTCGGTCTGGGACTTGCGGCCCACGAGGGAGGGCTCCCAGATGTGCTCGTCGGTGGTCGTGGGCTCGGTGCCCTCGAGGTCGAGCTGCTGGAGGCTGTCGAGGATCTCGCTGGCCGACTGGAAGCGATCGCGCGGCGCCTTGGCCAACATCTTGAGGCAGATCTCCTCGAGGTGCTCGGGGATCCGCGTGTCCAGCCGGCGGGGCTCCATGGGGAGCTTGTCGCGGTGTTGTGCGAGATAGCCGGCCATGTCACGCGCAGCGAAGGGCCTCCGACCGGTGAGCATGGCGTAGAGGATGACGCCCAGGCTGTAGATGTCGGAGCGGTGGTCGATGGCCTGGCCGGTGATCTGTTCGGGCGAGGCGTAGGCCCAGGTACCCACCAGGGTGGTGGAGACGAAGGGGTCGCTCGCCGGGTCGAGGTCTTTGACGATGCCGAAATCGGTCAGCTTGCAGCGACCGCTGCCATCGACCATGACGTTGCTGGGCTTGAGGTCGCGATGGACCAGTCCGCGGCGGTGGATGTAGGCCAGGGCGCGACAGAGATCGGCCAGGATCTGCTCGCAGCGGAGCCAGCGAGCGTCGGCATCGAGCTCCTTGAATGCGCGGATCACCGTGTGGAGATCGAGGCCCTCGACATACTCCATGAGGATGTAGGGGTGGCCCCGGAGGCTGCCCCAGCCGTAGACGCGGATGACGTTGTCGTGCTCGACGCGGCGCAGCGCATGGAACTCACGGCGGAAGCGCGGCAACCCCGTCTCGATGCGACTGGACTTGAGCACCTTGAGTGCCCGCTCCTGTCCGGCATCATCGTGGACCAACAACACGTGGGCCATACCGCCCGTGGCCACCACCTTCTCGTAGGTGTGCCCATCGAGCTGATCCCCCGCCTCCACGGGGACACCACCCAGGACCAGGTCCGGGACGGGGATCGACGCCGATTTCTCGGCAGATGCTGCGGCCCGATCGGCCTCGGCGCTGCTCATGGGCTTTCCCGGCTCCATCCTGGCATGTGCGACGTGGCGGCCGCCTGATCGAAGACCTTCCAGGGTGGAGTAGCCTTTGTAGCGCATGGTGCAGGTGGTGGCATGGGACTGCGGGATCGGTGGCGAAAGCGGCGAGGCGGGGCGGGGTCATCCAGCGCGTCGGCCAACGACCGTGCGCCGGCCTCAGCGGTCGCTCCCCCGCCCTGGCAAGGAACTCCCCGAGGACCGGACCGCACGGCTGTGGACATCCTCGACGTGGTCGATCTGCCCCCGCTCATCCGGGCGAGCACGGGCCCGTTGCTGCTTCACCACTGGGCCTCCTGGGACGAGGCCAGCGTGGCATCGCTGCCGGCCCTGAAGTCGCTGGCCCGCCCTGGCCTCCGCATCCTGGGCCTGGGCTGGGACGCCTTCCTCGAGGCGCCCACCGGCCGCATTCCAGGAATGGCCCAGCGCCCCGCCCGCTGGGCCGATGGATCCGAGCTGGCGGCCTACAGGGATCAGCTCGGCCTGAGCTGGCCCACCACCATGCTCCGGGGCAGTCCCGAGCAGCTCCAAGAGCTCCTCGAGCTGCCCGACCTGGGTCTGCCTGCCGTCCATCTGCACCGCGGGGGAGGGGCACGACTCGCCGTCCACCTGGGCGCGCCCTCGGGCGAGGGCTGGGCAGCCTTCTGCTCCACACTGGACGCGACCCTCGAAGCCACAGGCAGCACCGAGGCCCGCTAAGATTCGCCCGCAGCTGCGGAGCCCGCATGTCCCCTCGACTCCCCTCGTTCTGCGCGGCGATCTCCGTCCTCACGCTGTCGTGCACCGGATCCAGCTCGGGCGACAAGGGCGAGGCCTCCGCCAGCGACAGCGGCTCGGCCATGTCCGACTGCCCGTACCTGACCCTCTCGAAGGAAGCCTTGAGCTTCGTCGACACCCCCATCGGGGCGACGGTGACCGAGACACTGGTCATCACCAACAACTGCGCGGGCGACGCGCCCCTCGAGGTCTCCTTGGCCTGGGGCGACGACCCGGGTCCCTTCGAGGCCGAGCTCCCGGAGCCGACCTCGCTCGAGCCACAGAGCATCCTCATCTTCGACGTGACCTTCACGGCGACCGACTACGACCTCGCCGAGGCAACGCTCGAGCTCTCCACCAACGACGTCGACGCCACCGTGCCGATCACCGGTCAGGCAGATCCCGACCAGGACGGCGATGGCTACGAGGCGGAGGCCGTGGGCGGTGAGGACTGCGACGACGACAACGCCGACGCCTACCCCAAGGACGAGGAGCAGTTCGAGGACGGCGTGGACGACGACTGCGACGGCCAGGTGGACGAGGGCTACGTGGCCGCGGGCGACGTGCTCATCAGCGAGCTCATGCTGTCCCCCGGCGCGGTGGACGCCGACGTGGGCGCCTGGGTCGAGCTCTACAACGCCAGCGAGACCGACCTCGAGCTCCAGGGCTGGGTGCTGGCCGACGACACCGGTCAGGCCGTGGCCATCGATGCCTCGCTGGTGCTCCAGAGCGGCAGCTTCGTCGTGCTCGGGCCCAGCTCCGACACCAGCGCAAATGGCGGTGCCCCCGTCGATCACGCGTGGGGCGCTGACACCTTCTCCCTGCCCGACACGGGCACGCTCAGCCTCACCGTGGGCGATGCCGAGATCTGGGCCGTCGACCTCGACGAGACCTGGTCTGCCATCGCCGGCCGCGCCTGGTCGGTCGACCCCACCCTCTTGGACGCCGACCACGCCGCCAGCGTGGACGCCTGGTGTGCGAGCAGCGAGACCTTCGGCGACGGCGACGACGGCACCCCCGGCGACACCAACCCCTGGTGCGCCACCGTGGACCACGACGGCGACGGGCGCACGGCTGCCGACGGTGACTGCGACGACCCCAACGACGCCGGTTACGACGAGCTCAGCGAGGTCTGGGTCGGCCTCGACGACGGCTGCCACGAGGC
>JAERSX010000455.1 GCA_016845285.1 Deltaproteobacteria bacterium
TGCGGCCTGTCTGATGCTGCCCAGGGGAAGGATGTAGCGGCCACCCTCGGGGGTGCGCACCCAGGACCCATCGAACCAGAGGAAGTGTCCCAGCGTGGCGACGAGACCCACGAGCAGGGGCACGAGCAGGGGCCACAGGCGGGGCCGGCGGACGAGCCCCACCACCGCCAGCGCGAGCAGGGTGAGGCCCAGGTAGGGCGTGCGTCGCCACGCGATGCCGTTGGCGCCGCCCTCCGAGGCCACCGACCAGAAGTCCCCCGGCTTGACCAGGGCGCGGGGGTCGACGGCGTTGCTGAGGAGCGTGGGCTCGTTCCAGCCGCCCGCCAGGGGTCGGTTGACGAAGGCCTCGGTGCTGGCCACGCTCTGGGCCAGCGCCCAGAGGAAGGGCCCAGCCACCAGCGCCGCGAGGAAGCCGGCGAGCATGAGCTCGGCGAGTCGGTTGCCCACGCCGGGTCGGGGTCCCTCGCGGGTGGGGCTGCCCCCCATGAGCAAGACCGTGGCCACCAGCAGGGCGGCGCCGAGGCCGTGGTAGGGCGTGGCGATGAGGGCCACGCCAGCGGCCACGCCGGTCCATCGCTTTCGTCCGGCTGCGGCCCAGCCCGCGAGCGCCACGGGTGCCAGCCAGACCGCCTCGTTCACCCCGTTCCAGAGCTCTCCCTGGATGCACGGCGTCGTCGCCAGCGCTGCACCCGCGAGCCAGCCGGAGCCCCCCAGCGACCGTCCCCAGGCATGTCCGGCGACGAACAGCGCGGTCACCTGCAGGGCCAGCAGGCCGTTCCAGGCGAGCGCCGGCCCGCCCAGCTGGAGGGGGGCCGTCAGCAGGGCGCCGATGGGGTCGATGTACCAGAGCACCCGCCGCTCGGGCCAGGCAGCGCCCTCCACCACCCAGGGCAGCCGGCCCTCCGCCAGGGACTCGGTGAACCAGTGCAGCCCCCAGGCGTGCGACCAGACGTCGATGGACTCGTGGCCGATGAGGACCGAGGTGGGCTGGAGGATGCCGGGCCACAGCACCAGGAGCGCGGCCGCGAGACCGCCGAGCAGGACCAATACCCAGGGAGGGGGACGCGGCATGGTTGCAGGGTAGCGCCCTCGGGCCATCTCATGGTGTGGAGGCAGATCTGGAGCAAGTCCTCGAGCCGTGTGCGATATGTGCCTCAGCCAATCTCGTGGAGCTTCCATGTCACGCGCCCTCTGGCTGATCCTTCCGCTGACCATGCTCACTGCCTGTACCGACAAGGGCGACGACGACGACGACGACAGTGAGGACGAGGCGGTCGATGCCGACGGAGATGGCTTCGACGAGGACGAGGACTGCGACGACAGCGACATGCTCGTCTTCCCGGGTGCCGACGAGATCTGCGACGAGGTGGACAACGACTGCGATGGCGAGATCGACGAGGCCGACGCCACCGACGCGAGCACCTGGTACGCCGACGGCGACGGGGACGGCTTCGGCGGCGAGGCCAGCGCCACCGATGCCTGCGAGGCTCCCTCGGGCTTCATCGCCGACTCGACCGACTGCGACGACGCCGATGCTGCCGTGCACCCCGACGCCGACGAGATCTGCGATGGCGTCGACAACGACTGCGACGACGAGGTGGACGAGGACGACGCCCTCGATGCGGCCACCTGGTATGCGGACGGCGACGGTGACGGCTTCGGCGACCTCAACAGCCCGACCAACGCCTGCGAACAGCCCGATGGCCATGTCGCCGACTACACCGACTGCGACGACGGCGACGGCGCCGTCAACCCCGACGCCGACGAGCTCTGCAGCACCGATGGCGTCGACGACGACTGCGATGGTGACATCGACGAGGCCGATGCCGCCGACGTGAGCACCTGGTACGCCGACGTCGACGGCGACGGCTACGGCGACGTGACCAGCACCACCGTCGACTGCGACCAGCCCACCGACTACGTCAGCGACTCCACCGACTGCGACGACGACGACGCCTACACCCACCCCTTCGCCGACGAGCTCTGCGACGGTGTCGACAACGACTGCGACAGCAGCACCGGCGAGGACGGCGTGGCCACCTTCTGGGACACCAGCGGGGTCGCCACCGACTACTCCAGCACCATGTCGGGCAGCTCGTCCTCGCCGGCGGCGGTGACCCTCGCCGACGACGGCGAGCTCTCCATCTGCGAGGGCACCTGGTACGTCAACCTCGACGTCCAGGCCGACGTAGATCTGTACGGCCAGACCGGCGACGCCGAGGCGACCATCCTCGATGGGGTCCTCACAGACACCGTGGTGCACATGTACACCGATGGCATCACCGTGAGCGTGACCGATCTCACGCTCCAGGGCGGCTTCGGAAGCGAGATCTACTACGGCTCGGACCTCGGGGTGGGCGGTGGCGTGGCCTGCTACAGCTCTGATGGCACCGCGAGCCTGAGCCTCTCTGGCGTGACCTTGGTGGCCAACGACGCCGACTACCTCGGCGGCGGCTTGTTTGGCTACGACTGCACCCTCGACATCGACGACAGCCTCATCACCGAGAACACGGTGGGCTTCGACGCGGCTGGGATGATCTGGATGGGGGGCGACCTGACCATCAGCGACTCTGAGATCAGCGAGAACATCGCCGAGGACGACGTGGGCGGCATCTACGTCGCCGACCTGAGCGGCAACGGCTTCACCGCCGACTTCGAGGATGTCGACATCGTGGGCAACGTCAGCATGGACGACGTGGGCGGCATGGCTGTCGGCGACGGCGACCTCACCATGAGCGGAACCACCAGCGGCGCATCGGTTATCACCGAGAATGTCGATGGGGGCGGTGATTACGGTGGGGTGTACATCTACGGCGGAGAGATCGTCTTCGACACGGTCTCCTTCGGCACCAGCGCTGGCGGCGACGACAACGACCCCTACGACATCTACTGCACCGGCTCGGACTACCCGTACTTCTACGACGACGACGAGACGGTCACCTGCGACGATGACCTCTGTGGCAGCGAGGACACCCACACCGTCGCGTCGGACGACGCCTCTGCGGACTCGGACAACGGCATGCGCGGCAACGTCTTCCTCGCCGACGCCCAGGGCACCATCCACGACTTCGAGGTCTACGGACACGTCGAAGATGGAGAAGGCTGCGAGGTGGACTTCTACGTCTTGAGCGCCACGAGCACGGGCGCTGCGACCTGGACGGTGGAGTGGTCGAGCAGCCAGACCGTCACCGACGACGAGGCTGACTGGATCTCCTCGGGCGACATCGGCTTTCCGGTCGAGGTGGGCTCCTACTACGCGCTGGCGGTGGGCTGGGACTGCGACGATGACGAGTACGCCTACGCCTACGAGGGCACGTCCAGCACAGGCGAGGACATGGGCATGGGCGACACGGTCGGTCGTTGGTTGTCGACGGACTACACCGCGGACGGGAGCTCGCTCGAGTCGAGCTTCTCTACGGGTTCGTTTTTGTACCTCATGAACACGACCTGGTCTCACTGAGGTCAGAGGGGATGCGGGTGAGGGGGCGACCGGCTGTCCCCCCGCTCAGGGGCTGATGGTGTTGGCGGGGTCCCAGAGCTCCCGAGGGTCTCCCGACACGCCCTCGGGGACCACGATCTCTTCGCCGCTCGCTGCCCGCTCCCAGAGCTCCTGTGGGCTCGACACACCGTTGAGCCTCAGCGTCTCGGCGACCACGTGCACCCCGCCCGCAGCGAGGTTGTGGGCGTCGACCCCACCGAAGGGCCCGTCGTAGTCGACGTAGACGGCGCGGTCGTTGTCGGGATCTTGGTGGGTGCCGTGCAGGCCCATCTCGCCCAGCATCGGTGCCTCGGTGCGGGTGAAGCTGTCGTCGAGGTCGGTCCACACGAGGTAGCGGGGGCCCTCGGGCAGGTCGGGCACGGCGTTTCCGTGGAGCTCCACGAAGAGGTGCTCCTCGAGGAGCGCGTCGACCTCGGCGGCCACCGCGGCGCGCTGGTCCCGCCCCTTGCCCTCCATGCGGCGGGCGATCTCCTTGCGGCGGAAGCGGGCGATGGCGCGGGCTCCGCCGATGGTGCCGTCGCTGTAGAGGATGGCGTGGATGTCGGCGGGCTCCGCGGCGGAGAAGTTGGCCTGCAGGAGCTGCTCGAGGCTGTCCATGAGGGGGGTCGACGTGAGCCCTGACCGGACACCGGCGGCCATGGCGTAGTCGAGGTGCTCGGCGAAGGGCAGGTCGGCATCACCCAGGGTGCCGTTGTGGAGGTGGAGCATGTCCTGGTCGAGGACATCGGCGTAGTAGGCCGTGCGGCGGGAGGCCTCGGGCTCCGGCGTGTTGAGGCCGGGCACCATGACGCGCAGGGGGTCGCCGGGGGTGGTGCCCTGGTCGCCGAAGGCGTACCGCTCCATGAGCCAGGCCGCGATGCCGCCGCCGTGGGCCTGCCCCTCCGCCAGGGCCCGGTCCAGGGGAACGGCGCTCCGGTCGACGGGGTCGGTCAGGGTGCCCTCGCGGGCGATGTCGCGGCCCTCTCCGCCGGTGGCCATGCGGTGGAGCTCCTGGGCGCCCTGCCAGAGGCCTCCGAGGCCGGCGCCCAGGCTCGCCGCCGTGTCACCCAGCCAGGCGAAGGGCTCCTTGGGCGCGATGTCATTGCCCTGTGCCGAGCGGCCGGGAAGCTGGGCCAGGCGGGCGGCGTTGCCCACGCCGGTCTGACCGGGAGCGGATGGAGGGTGGGCACCCCTGGCTGGTGTGTCCAGCGCGAGCTGCGGTAAGGGCCGGTGCTGCTTCACCCTCTCCATCTCACCTGGGCCAGCGAGCGGGACGATGACGCGGTGGTGTCGAGGGCCGGTGGCTAGGGGGCCACGCCCAGGTGGCCACGGACGTCGCGCAGGTGCTTGGCGTTCCAGAGTGCGAACGCGCCGAAGAAGGCCGAGAAGAAGGCGAGGGGGAGCAGCAACATGGGCAGAGATGTCTCTGCATGGCTCAACATGAGCGTGGCCGCGAGGGTGAGACTGGCGAAGAGGCCGAGGGGGCCAGGGCGCAGGCGCTCGGTGTAGGAGGCCGTGCGTCGGTCCGGGGCGATCTCCAGGGTGCCCGAGGTGGCGATGCCCATGCCGCGCATGGCGTGGAAGCCGATGGTGTCGCGGAAGCCGATGCGGACCCTGCTCGACCAGTAGCCCACGGTCCGCTCGCCCAGCCAGACGGCGTTGGGACCACGGGACTCTGCAGGCAGCTCGGATCCCGCCGGCAGGCCATCGGGCAGCGTGAGCTGGCCGGACCGGACGGGCAGGCCGAGGCGGTGCCAGGCGGGCCACTTCTTCACGAGGCCGATGCCGTCCACCAACAGGCAGCCCGTGGCAGCCATGCAGAGGGGGATGAACTGGGTGGCGATGATGGTGTCCATGGGGAGCTTCCTTGGGGCGCGATGACGTTGGGGTGGCGCTTGGTTCTACGTCGGCGCGTCGCAGGCTATGGCAGGACTCGGAGGAGACCATGGCCGTCCGTCTTTCCCTTTGGCTGGTGCCGCTCTTGGTGGGCTGCACCGGCGAGCGTCAGAACACGCCTGCCCTCGACCTGAGCACGAGCTGGCTCGACGTGGGCGACGACGGTTCCGTCACGTTGATGGTCGACGGCGTCGACACCTTCGCCACCGCCCCGGGCGTAGCCCCGGAGGTCCGTCTGGTCGACGAGACCGTCAACGCCACCCTCGGCACCTGGCAGTTCACCCGCGATGACGAGACCGCCTGGCCCCTCGTCTTCGACGGCGGCTCCAGCACGGAGTCCGAGGTCACCTTGGCCTACAGCTTCGACGAGGGCAGCGCGCTGTTGACGGCCACACCAGGCACCGAGGCCACCGAGTTCTCGCTCTCAGTGCTCGGCGAGAGTGTCGACTCCATCGCGATTCCCATCGCATGTGACGAGGGCGGGAGCTTCCACGGTTGGGGCGAGCAGTACCACACCACCGACAAGACCGGTGAGGCCTTCCCGCTCATCGCGAGCGAGCAGGGGATCGGCCGGGACGGCTCTGCCTTCGGCTTCACCGGCGATGCCTACACCACCTACTTCCCCATGCCCTGGTACCTCGACGCCCGTGGCTTCGGCGTGCTCTTCCACACCGACTACCGCACCAATGTCGACGCCTGCATGAGCGACGCCGATGTCGCCTGGGTCGAGGTCATGGCGGGCGGCGAGCTGTCGTGGACCGTCTTCCACGGCCCCACGCCGGCCGACGTCATCCGCCAGCTCGGCGACCGGGTGGGGCGGCCCAAGGCCCCGCCGAGCTGGGCCTACGGCACCTGGATGTGCATGCAGGGTGGCACCGAGCGGGTGCGCGAGCAGGTGGCCCTCCTCGAAGAGAGCGACATCCCCGCCACCGTGCTCTGGGTCCAGGACTGGACGGGACGCCGGGAGAACCCGGGCGGGGGCTACGGCGTGCAGTACCGCTGGGAGGCTGACGAAGAGGAGCTCTACCCCGACATCGCCGGGTTCTTCGGCGAGCTCCACGACGGAGGCTACAAGGTCGTCGGCTACGTCAATCCCTTCGTCGACAAGGACCTGCAGCACTGGGAGGATCTCGAGGCCGGCGGCATGTTGCCCCTCGATCCCGAGACCGGCGAGGTCTACACCTTCCTGGGCCCACGCGGCGACATGACGACGGTCGACCTCTCCCATCCAGACGCCCGCGCCTACATCAAGGAGCGCCTGGCCATCGCGGTCAACGAGGTGGGGCTGGACGGCTGGATGGCCGACTTCGCCGAGTGGCTGCCCCTCGACGCCGAGATCTACGAGGGCGACGCCCGAGGTTTCCACAACCGCTACCCCGAGGCCTGGCAGCGCCTGACCCGCGAGGTCATGGACGAGGAGCGGCCCGACGGCGACTGGCTCATGTTCGCGCGCTCGGGCTGGACCGGTGTGCACGACGTGGCGATGATCCACTGGGCTGGCGATCAGGAGGCCGACTTCCACGACACCGACGGCCTGCCCACCGTGGTGCCCGCCATGCTCAACATGGGGCTCAGCGGCCAGCCCTTCGTGACCCACGACATCGCCGGCTTCTCGGGCGGACCGAGCACGCCCGAGCTCTACTGGCGCTGGACCGAGCTCGGCGCCTTCACGCCCTACATGCGCACCCACGACGGCAACGAGCGGGACGAGAACCACCGGTGGGACGCCGACGAGGAGACCACCGCCCACTTCCGCTTCTTCGCCAAGGTGCACGTGGCCCTGGGGCCGGAGCTGGAGGCCCTGGCCGCCGAGGCCGCCGAGACGGGCCTGCCCGTCGTGCGTCACCTCATGGTCGAGCATCCCGACGACCTGGAGACCTGGCCCATCTCCGACCAGTTCCTGCTCGGCTCGGACCTGCTCGTCGCCCCCATCACCACCGAGGGTGCGACCTCGCGGGAGGCGTACTTCCCAGAGGGTGACTGGTTCAACGTGTGGGACGGCACCCAGGTGTCGGGTCCTGGCTGGGCCACCGTCGACGGGCCCGTGGGCGCACCGCCCGTGTTCAGCCGAGGCGCCGAGCGGACCGATCTGCGGAACGTGGACTAGCCCTGCATCCAGCTCGGCTGGGCCAGCGTCCAGGCCGTGCGTGGTGAACCCACGGACGGATAGGCTCGGGCCGTGACCTCCGCTCAGAAGTCGGTGTTGCCTGTCCTGACCATCGGGGTCGTGGCTGCCGTGGGCTTCGGCG
>JAERSX010000456.1 GCA_016845285.1 Deltaproteobacteria bacterium
TCGAACTCGCGTAGTTCGTTGACTACCACCAGCATTGCCTGCACGAGGACCCGGGGGGCTGTGACCACAGGCTCAACGGCGGCCCATGCCACACCGGCACGAGACGCCAGGTTGAAAGGTGGGATTGGCAGCCTCGAAGAGTAGGTCACAAATCCGTGCGGTCCTGTGACACAAAACCTCGCCCGGGCGGACCTAAGTTCTGATGAACGCCGCAATGACCGCAGCGTTCCCAGGCCAAGGAGCCCACAATGGTACGCACCACGCAGCCTTCACTCAGTAGCTCCCTACACGATGCCGACCAGCAATTCGATCCATCGTTCGTCGAGTCCGACAACGACGCATCTGCGGGTCAGACGGCGCCCACGAACACCATTCACGAGCACTTTGATCGCCAGGCCCTGAAGGCCGGTGATTCGGTTGCGATTCGACACGACGACGACGCGTGCACCTTCACCGAGTTGAGGACGTCCTCCAACCGGCTAGCGCACCACCTGGTGACGCTTGGCGTCACACCGGGCACGCCCGTCGGCGTCTGCCTTCCCCTCGGTGCCGAGCTGGCGGCTGTCTACCTCGGTGTGCTCAAGGCGGGCGGTCTCATCGTCCCGATGGAGCCCGAGCTGCCATCCGAGCGCCTCAACTGGATGGTCCAGCACACAGGCGCCCGCGTCGTGCTCACCGACCGGCGCCGCGCCCAGCTGCTGCAGTGTGACGCGACGATCCTCGAGGCCGAGACGCTCAAGGAAACGCTCCAGGGCCTGCCTACCGATGCACCCGCGGTCTGTGTGCCAGACGATGCAGCGGCCTACGTTCTGTACACTTCGGGCTCGACCGGCGAGCCAAAGGGCGTGATCGGTCTGCACAGTGCGACGGTCAACCGGCTGCGCTGGGGTTGGGATGCCTGGCCGTACCAGCCAGGCGAGACATCGGCCTGGAAGACGTCGATCGCCTTCATCGACTCGTTCACGGAGCTGCTCGCGCCGCTGCTCGCAGGCGTCCCCACGGTCGTGGTCTCTCGGGCGACACTGTTGGACCCGCCACGGTTCCTCGACCTGCTCAGCACGCAGCGGATCTCCCGTCTCACGCTGGTCCCGACCTACTTGCGTGGTCTGCTCGCGTGGATGGCCATCGACGGTGTGAGCCTGCCAGCCCTGCAGGTCTGCACGAGCAGCGGCGAAGCCCTCACCGCTGACCTGGCTCGGCGGTTCTTCGAAGGGTGCCCCGACGCTACGCTACTCAACATCTACGGCTCCACCGAGGTCGCGGGCGATGTGACATCCCACGCCGTGCGTCGTCGAGACATCGACGGCCTCCAAGACGCCGTTCCCATCGGGCGCCCCATCGCCAATGTCCGTGTCCACGTGTTCGATGACGCCCAGCAGCCGGTGAAGGATGGCGAGGTCGGCGAGCTGTACATCGGCGGGATGGCACTCGCAGAGGGCTACATCCACGCGCCGGAGTTGAGCTCCGAGCGATTCCTCGACACTCCCGACGGGCGTCTGTTCCGAACCGGAGATCGCGTGCGCCGCTTGCCAGGCGGAGTGCTCGAGTGCCTCGGTAGGGTCGACCGCCAGGTCAAGATCCGCGGCGTCCGGGTCGAGCTGGGTGAGGTCGAGGCTCGGATCTCCCAGGCGCCTGGGGTCGAGCACGTTGCCGTGGTCGTCGACGATGGCTTGCTTGTGGCCTACGTCGTCGGCAGCGGCGCTTCGGCAGTGCTCGACCATGTGCAGCGGTATCTGCCATCCGAGATGGTGCCCGCCCGCGTCGTCGGTCTGGACGCGCTACCGCTCACCGCGTCGGGCAAGGTCGACCGCAAGCGCTTGCCCGCCGCGGCCGGCATGCACGGAACGACCGGGGCTCAGCCAAGCAGCGAGCTGGAACGCGTCATCGCGGAGGCCTGGCGTGAGGCACTGGGTCACGAGAAATTCGACGTGGACACCACCTACTCGCAGGCGGGTGGCGACTCGTTGTCGGTGGTCCGCCTGGCCGTCGTCTTGACGGAGAGCCTCGGCCGAGAGGTGACATCTCCCCAGGTGCTCGAACGACCGACGATCCGGGCGTACGCGGCGTGGCTGGAGGCTGGCGCAGCCACAATCGAGAAGTCGGCGATCATCGCGAGGATGAAGGCAGACGCGGTCCTCGACCCCGACCTGATCCCACCGACGCCCCCGCTCGACGGTCCGCCGCGGCATGTTCTCATGACTGGAGCGACGGGCTTTCTGGGCGCACACCTCCTGGCCGAGCTGCTCGAGAGTGGGGTTGAAACCGTGTCGTGCCTTGTGCGCCCGCCGCTCTCCCGTGTGGCGGCCAACCTCCGTCACTACGGCCAGTGGCGTGAGTCGTATGCCGGCCGCGTTCGCGAGATCGCCGGCGATCTGTCCAAGCCCCGTCTTGGCCTCTCTGTCGAGGACTACAGCCGGCTTGCCGAGGACGTCGACACCATCTGGAATGTCGGGGCGTCGGTCGACATCATCAACGCCTACGACCATCACCGTCCCAACAACGTGGGAGGCGCGACGGAGATCATCCGCTTTGCCTGCTCGCAGCAGACGAAACGACTGCACCACATCTCGTCGGTCGTCGCCATCGAGACCCCCGGCGGATGCGGGAAGCTGGTTGAGGAGGACCACGCGCCCCCCCTCGAGGACCCCGGCTTCGTTGGGTATGCGCACACAAAGCAGGTGGCTGAAGCACTGGTCCGCGAGGCTGGCTCGCGGGGACTGCCGGTGAACATCTACCGATGCGACAACATTGCCGGGAGCAGTCAGACAGGCGTGTCCAACCCCAACGACTACTTCTGGCGCCTGTTCTCCGGCTGCGTCCGCCTTGGGGAGGTCCCCGACCTCGAGTATGCAACGCGGATGGTGCCTGCCGACCGAGCAGCGAAGGCTCTCGTGAAGCTTGGTGTCCGCGGCCTGCCGGGCCAGACCTTTCACATCACGAGCTCCTCTCTGGTGCCCTCGTCGACCGTGATCGGGTGGCTCGAGGCGCGCGGTGCATCGCTGCGTCGCGTCCCGTTCGCCGAGTGGAAGACGAAGATGAAGACGCTCCCCGAGACAGACCCCGACAACCCACTGGCTCCAATGGCGTGGACGTTCGTCCTACCCAACACCGATGACCTGTCGTGGCAGGAGCTGTACACCATCGGCATCCGGCCCGAGTTCAGCACGCTCCAGGCCATCGAGACCCTTGGCGACCCGAGCCTCCTTCGACCCATCGAGCAGGAAGAGTACGACAGGTGCCTCGACGCCCTCTTCCCGCCACATAAGAACGACATCGAAGAGCGAGGTGCATAATGGGGAGGTCGTCAGCCGTCGCACAGGTCGCACTGTCTGGTCGCGAAGACGAGTATCTGCAGAGGTACTTCGAGGCCGATCCTGAGGTCGTCGCTGAGTTCCGCGAGGGAATCGATGCCTGTATCCAGGCGTTTCGTGACACTCCGCGGAAGTCCAGGTCCCTCGACGAATGGAAAGGGGGGCTTTCCGACTCGGTCGTCCCACAAGAGCCTTGGGGATCGGAGCAGTACTTCCAGTTCCTGCAGGAGCAGGTGGTCGCCGGTGCGGTTCGGGTCGGCCGACCCGCGTTCGTTGGGCACATGACGTCGGCGATTCCCTCGTACCTCTCACAGATCAGCCGACTGCTGGTCGAGCTCAACCAGAACGTGGTCAAGGTCGAGACGTCGAACGTGCTCACCCTGGTCGAGCGCCAGGTCCTCGCGATGATGCACCGGGTTGCGTTCCGCAAGGACGACGCGTTCTACGACCAGCACATCCAGGCGGCGGGGAGCCACCTGGGCATCGTCACCTCCGGCGGCAGTCTGGCGAACATCACGGCGATGTGGCTGGCGAGAAACAAGTGCTTTGAGCCCGACGGGGAGTTTTCAGGGCACCAGCGTCGCGGATTCGTCGAGGCATTGAACCACTACGGCTACCGTGACGCCGTCATCATCGGCTCACAACTGATGCACTACTCGATGGATAAGATCGGCTCCATCATGGGCTTCGGACAGGAGCAGATCCTCAAGATCCCCTGCGACGACACGGGCGCGGTACGAATCGCCGTGCTCGAGGAGACGATCAAGCGGTGCCAGGACGAGCGGCGGATGGTCGTTGCTCTGGTCGGTATCGCGGCCACGACCGAAACAGGTGCGGTGGACGATCTCGCTGCGCTGGCCGACGTCGCGGAGTCACACGGCGTGCACTTCCACGTGGACGCCGCCTGGGGAGGCCCGATCCTCTTCTCTGAACAGCATCGGCACCTCCTGACCGGGATCGAGCGCGCCGACACCGTGACCATCTGCGGGCACAAGCAGTTGTACCTGCCGCAGGGGATCAGCCTGGTGCTGTGTCGCGACCCGAAGCTGGCCCACCACATCCGCACCGAAGCGCGATACCAGGCGCGCGCTGAGTCCATCGACCTCGGCAAACACTCTGCCGAGGGTTCACGGCCGGCCAACGCGCTCTACCTTCACTCCTCGCTGCATCTGCTCGGCCACAAGGGCTTTGGCCTTCTCATCGACCAGGGGATTCGCAAGGCGAAGATCTTCGCCCAGATGGTGCGCGACCACCCCGCCTTCGAGCTGGTCCGAGAACCGAAAACCAACCTGGTGGTGTACCGCTATCTGCCAACCCACCTGCGAGGGCTCGGCCGACTGAGTCGAGAGGACGAGCAGCGGGTGAACCACGTCAACGAAATGCTTCAAAACCATCAATTTGCAGAGGGTGAGACGTTCATCTCTCGAACCGCGCTGCGGCGTCACACCGACCCCGAGCTCCCAGACCAGGTGGTGTTGCGGGCGGTCTTCGCCAACCCGCTGACCGCCCACGCTGACCTCGAGAAGGTCCTCGCGGAGCAGGTGCAGCTCGCAGACCTGGTGCGCAAGCAGACGACGATGCGGTTCGAGGATGTCCTCGCGTTCATCTACCCGTAGCCCCCCGGATCGCTCGTCCTCTGAGTCGCGAACACCGAACTCTGGACAGCTCCGGTGCGGTGGAGCTGCGGAGGTCACGCTGAGAGCACGGCGACGCCTGGCGCTGAGGGGATCTGCCCCCGTGCGCTACAGCGGCAGCTTGCCGGTCAGGTAGGCGACCAGCAGCCCGACCGCGGCGACGACCGCAGCGACGACCCCGAGGATCAGCAGCACGCCCGCCGTGATCAGGAGCCGGCGCCGGCGCTGGGCGCGGTGTGCCTTCAGGGCTTCGGGGTACGCAGCATGCGCCTTCGCCGTGGCGGCGATGCTCTCGTCGTCGTGCAGAGCCAGGCGCAGCACCCCCTCCGCAGGCAGGGCTGGGTGCTGCGCCAGTGCCCGGCGCACGGCCCACGGGATCTCGTCATCCAGCATCCCGAGCAGGACAGCCGGCGGCGTGTCGGCGTGTCGGGCGATGAGCGGACGAAGCCTGTCGGCGTGTCGGCGGTCGCGCTGGCTGAGGCTCTTCAGGGCCTCTGCCGGCAGGGGGCGCGCGCAGAGGGCCTCCAGTACGTCGCTGTCGTCATCGGCGGCCAGGGTGATGAGCGCCGCGTCGGGGGTTGCGGGATTCTGGGCCGTGATGACGCGGAGGCCGTATTCCCTGTGGCCGGCCAGCGAGATGAGGAGAGCCGGCGTGAGCGGAAGGGCTGCGAGGGCCTCCAAGACGTCGCTGTCCGACTCCTCTTGGATCAGGCGCTGCAGCGTCGGCTCGGACAGCCTCCCGCTCTGTACCGCCGCGCGACGCACATCCCACTCGTCATCCTGGGCCAGGCGCTCGAGCATCTCTGAGGATGCCCCTGGGTTGAGCGCAGCGGCGGCGCGTACTTCGTCGTCCTCATCAGTGGCCATCGATGCCAGGTACGCTGGTGGAAGCCGCCAGCGCGAGGCGCCCGTCATGACGCTGTCGTCGTCCGTCATCCAATTGGTTTCCTGCGGGCTCGTCTCGGGCTCGCCCTCTGGATCAGCGGGTGTCAGCTCACAAACCACAAAGAAGGTCTGCACCGTCTGCTGGGGATGGAGGCGCAGCCACAGTCCGTCGGGGAGGTAGTTGCTGCCGCTGCAGAAGCGACACGTCACCGTCCGCGCGGTGCCGTCGACCTCCAGCCCGCCGCCGCAGGACATGCAGGCGAACATGATCGGCTCGCGGGCCTGGATCGGCTCGGCACCGTCTGCCCCCGTCTTGCCCTCGTGGACCAGCCAGCGAGCACCAGGAACGATCTTCTCGGAGAGCGCCGTGGCATCGCGGACCCGGATGAGCTTCCCGCACGAGCAGCTCCAACCACCCGCGGCCGCCATGGCCGCGAGCTGGTCGGCGGGGAGGTCGGTCTTGCACGACTGGCAGCGCGGCATGCGGCGCCCATAGGAATACGTGGCCTCCTGCCCCTGCCAAAACCCCGAGACCCGGTTGCCTTCTCCCTCGGAGCAGCCAAGCGCCTCGATGATCTCGGCGAAACCAAACCAGCCCAGCCACCATGAGGGCGGCAGCGAGATGTTTTCCTGGCAGGCGCCACAGACCATCGCCTCGCTGAGCCCCTGTACATGCGCGGGCTGGTGACAGGAGGGGCACTTCATCGTGACCTGCAGCGGGATTCCGATGAGCATGGGTGCTGACCTGTACTTGATGGATTGAGTACGCAAATGCACTCGTCGGTGTGGCGAGTTCATGCAGTAGATCATGGGGAGCGGCGCGGTAGCCAGGCACTCCTGGGCTCCGCAGATGCGGCTGGCGTTCCGGTACAGACAAGCCGGAAGCAGGCGCCGGCGTTCTCCCTGGTCTCCGCCCTGGAACACGCGCTGAACCTGGCAGGTTCGCCGTTGGCCAACGCTACCCTCACCATGTCCAGCGACAGCACCACGGCGCTGCGCCCCCACCCAGCCACCGGGGATTTGGGAGGTGACGGGGTGGCGCGCTACAGCCCTCGGGAGACCTGGAGGCAGACCCCATGCTCCCGCTCCCCCGTCCACTCTCGCTGCTCTTGGTTGCCCCGGTGGTGCTCGCGGCGGTCTCAGCGGGGCTGGTCGCGATGCGGCGTGCCTCCACCCGGCGTCAGCACCTCCCGGAGGAGTGGGCGCTCGCTGGAGCCTGGGTCTTCCTGGTGGGCGGGCTGGTCTGGCTCGAGACGGCCTTGCACGGCGGCACCCTCCTCGGTTTCGCGTCACCTTGGACATGGCTCGCTGCCGCTCACTTCGGTGCGGCGGGCTTCGGCGCCCTCACCGTGACCGCCACGGCATGCCGCGTGGTCTCGAAGCCCGGGCCACGCAAGGTGATCCGGTCCCTCTTGGTCCTTCACCCGTTGGCCTACCTCACCATCGCGGCGGGGATCAGTGGCTACCCAGGGTGCGATGAGGTCGGTGCGACCCTCTACGCCTCACTCTTCGTCGTGCAGCTCGCCGCCTTCCTCCTCGGTGCGCCAGACCGTGTCCCCAGAGGCCCAGGGGTGGTCCTCGGGGTCGCTCTTGCGGTCCCCGTGGTCACCGTCGTGCCCGCCCTCGCCTGGGCATGGGGCATGCCGCTCTTCGACCTGCCCGACATGGTCCGCTACCACGGTGTGGTCAACGCGGTGGGTCATGTGGGGCTGGGCCTGGCCGCCCTGGCATGGGGACGCCCCCTGCCCCACGACACGCCTGCGAACCCCGAGCCGATGGAAGGCAGGTTGCCCTTCTTCAGCTTCCATCTGGCAGAGACCCAGGTGGCCAGGGCGGCCGATGCCCAGGTGGCGCCGCCCACGGCCGGCACCGTCCCTGGTCTGCTCCATGCCGAGTGCATGTCGGTCATGGAGCTGGGCTCGCCCATCCTCTCGGCCGAGCGGTTCCAGGTCCACCGCCTCGCGGTCTTCGCGGCTTGGGAGGACGAGGCATCCCTCGAGGCCTTTCTGTCGGCCACACCGTTGGGGCGGACGCTGTCGGAGGGCTGGCACGTTCGGCTGGCGTTTCTGCGGCGGTGGGGACACGTGGCCGCGCTGCCCGACCTGCCCGAGTCGACCGAGGCGGTGGATCCCGCCATGCCGGTGGTGGCCGTGACGCTTGCACGCCTCAAGATCACAGAGGCACCGCGGTTCGTATCCTGGGGAAGGCCCGTCGAGGAGCTTGTCCGAGACCACCCGGGAACCACGCTCGCCCTTGCGGCCACCCGGGCCCCCAACATCGTCTGTACCTTCTCGGTCTGGCGAACGCTCCAGGACATGCGGGACATGGTCACGGGGCGAGGGTCCACCGACGGCATCCGTCGACACGCGGACGCGATGAAGGAGCGTGTGCGACGGGGCTTCCACCACGAGTTCACCACCCTTCGCTTCCGAGCGTTGTCCGAGCATGGTGCCTGGAAGGGGCAGCGGGGGTTTGTTCCCACCGAGTCGCAGTGAGCGGCTCGCGGGGGCCTTCCAGCCGCGCCGCTGCCGGGAGCACGGCACGCCCTGCGCACGTGAGGCACCAAGGACTGCAGCCTGATCTGGCCCAACTGCCCAGAGGGGGATGCGTGCGCCGGCGCTGAGCAACCCTGCGTATGGCCCGTCTGGACGGCCCCACGCCCAGCGAACCTGGCCGGATTCGCGGTATCCTCTGCGCGATCCAAACCGACGAAACCACCCATGCCGGCTCCCCGCCTTCCCCTCGTCTTCGGTGCCGCCCTCCTTGCGGTGGGTGGATGTTCCGACCGGAGCGTCCGCCACATCAACTCCGTGCCGACGGCCACCATCGTCAGCCCCCTCGAAGGGGCCGAGGTGCTCGAAGGCTCGACGGTGGAGATGCGAGGCGAGGTGGGCGACTACGAGGACGATCCCGAGGATCTCGACATCCACTGGATGGTGGGCAACGAGCGCGTCTGTGCCGACAGCAGCACCGCAGAGGCCGCCGGCGCCACGGCCTGCGAGACGGTCCTGACCGAGTCCGGCACCCTGACGCTCAAGGTGTTCGACACCGAGAGCGAGTCCAGCGAAGACTTCATCGACATCGTGGTCCTGCCCAACGAGGCCCCCGCCATCGAGATCGCATCACCCGAGGACGGCGACCGCGGCTACTCCGGGGAGAAGTTCACCCTCTTCGCGACGGTCTCCGACGACCACGATGCCCCCGGCGATCTCGAGCTGGCCTGGCTCGCCGACGACATCGTCCTGGAGCCCATCGGCGGCAGCCTGGATGCCGACGGCGAGTACACCGGCAGCCTCGACGTAGACGACCTCGAGCCCGGCACCTACACGCTGAAGGCCACCGTGACCGACGGCCTCGGCAAGGCCAAGAGCGACAGCGTCGAGATCACCGTCTTCGGTCCGAACATCGACCCCTCCTGCGAGATCAGCGCCCCCGAGGAGGACGAGGTCTTCACCACAGAAGACACCGTCACCATCAAGGGCACCTGCGCCGACGAGGAGACCACCGCCAACCTCCTCGACGTCGTCATCGAGAGCGGCACCGACGGCGTGCTCGCCGAGGACGTGCTCATCGCGTCGAGCGGCGCCTTCTCCGAGGTGGTGGG
>JAERSX010000457.1 GCA_016845285.1 Deltaproteobacteria bacterium
GTGCAAGACCCCAGCCATCACCCTGTCTGACGAGGACCTCGCCACCATCAAGGCCGAGGAGATCGAGGGCAGCGTGCGCATCCTCTTCGACGTCCACGCCGACGGCGCCGTGCGAAACGTGCGCGTCAGCAAGGGTCTCCACCCAGTCGCAGACGCGGCCTGCGTGAAGGGCTGGACCGGCCATCGCTGCAAGCCCGGCAAGCAGGGCGACGAGGCCGTCACCGTCACAGGCATGTCCTACGGCTGCCGCTACAAGGCCACCAATTGATCCCCCTCGGTTTGCTGATCGCGTCTCTGTGTGGCCCGCAAGCGCTGGCACAGGAAGCCGGCGCTGAGCTCCCTGGCTCCGAGCCCCCCGGCGACGAGCTTCCCGTCGAGGAGCTGCCGCCACTGTTGCAGGAGCCCGAGCTCATCGACTTCGTCCAGGCGCCCTACCCGCCCGAGGCCGAGGCCGCAGGGTTGGAAGGCAGCGTCCTCCTCCTCATCGAGGTCGACGAGACCGGCGTGGTGACGCTGGTCGAGATCCTCGAAGGCGCCGGACACGGCTTCGACGAGGCCGCGGTCGATGCCGCCGCGCAATTCCGGTTCACGCCTGCCGTCGACGAGACCGGCCCGGTACCTATCGCCCTCGAGTTCGCCTACGGCTTCACCCTCGCCCCTGCAGTCGACGAGGTCGGCGGGGACGACACAGCGCCCGAGACGCCAGCTCCCGAGCTGGCGCCGGTGACCCTCGAAGGCACCCTGGTCGAGATGGGCACCAGAAGCCCGTTGGCCGACGTCTACGTCAGCGCTCGACCGATCGACGCCGACTCTCCTGTGTGGGAAGGCACGACCGACACCGACGGCCGCTTCGCCCTGCGCGGGGTCCCACCTGGAGAGCAGACCCTCACCGCCCGCTACCCCGGCTACAAAGACGCCGAGATCGTCGTCGAGGTGGTCGAGGGCGAGGTCACCGACGCGAAGATCTGGCTGCGAAACCTCAGCTACCGCGACGACGAGGCGCTCATCGTCTACGAGCGCGAGCGCGAGCCAGAGGTGACACGCCGCACCATCAGCGTTCAGGAGATCCGACGCGTGCCCGGCACCTTTGGCGACCCGGTGCGGGTCATCCAGAACCTGCCAGGCGCCGCCCGCGCTCCCTTCGGCAGCGGCGTGCTCATCATCCGGGGCAGCAACCCCGAAGACAGCAACGTCTACGTCGACGGCATCGAGGTACCCCTCATCTACCACCTCGGTGGCTACGTCTCGGTCATCAACGCCGACCTCATCGAGTCCGTCGACTACCTGCCCGGTGGCTACGGGGTCCGCTACGGGCGCTCCACCGGGGGAGTCATCGACGTCGAGACCAAGCGCGACATGCCGGAACGCAAGCGCATCATCTGGTCCACTGACATCTTGGACAGCGGCGGACTGGTCGAGGGTCGCTTTGGAAAGAACGAGGGCCTCGGCCTCGCGGTGGCGGCCCGCCGCTCCTACATCGACGTCTTCCTACCGGCCTTCACCCCCGATGCCGGCTTCATCCTCAAGCCACGCTGGTACGACTACCAGGCCAAGGCCGTGGCACGGAAGCTCCCGAGAGGCAGCCTCAGCGTGCTCGCCTTCGGCTTCCAGGATCTCCTCATCCTGGGGACGCCCGACGACGTCGCCCAGGGCACCGACGCCGACTTCCAGGGAGATCTGAGCGTCCGATACCAGACCCATCGCCTGGTCCTCAGCTGGGAGCGACCGCTCACCGAGGCCCTCTCCCTGGAGATGCAGGCCTACGGCGGCCTCGACTCCGTCGACTTCGGCGTGGGCACCGCTCTCGAGCTCAACCAGGAGTTCGAGACCCTGGGCGCGCGCGCCGCGCTGGGATGGAAGGCTTCAGAGCGTCTCGAGGCCGATCTCGGCGTCGACCTCGTGCTCGTTCCCTACAAGATCGAGCTCACCCTCCCCTTCAACCCAGAGTCCTTCGTCGAGTTCGATCCCCTGAGTGAGCGCGAGGACTACCGGACCATCATCGACGGCGTCGGCTTGGCGCCAGACCCCTACATCTCGGCCACCTGGCGGCCACTGTCCGACCCAGACCAGCTGCTGCTGCTGCCGGGCGCGCGCCTCAACGTGCTCAAGATCGATGACTACGCGCCCATCGTCTCGCTCGACCCCCGCCTCGCGGCGCGGGCCCGCCTCATCGAGGGCGGCACCGTCAAGGCCGGCACGGGTGTCTACCAACAGGGGCCCCAAGGCCAGGAGTTCGGCCTGGAGGAAGACAACCTCACCCTCGGCTTCGAGCGTGCCTGGTCTTCAGAGCTGGGATGGGAGCAGCAGCTCGGCTCGGCCATCTCCGTCGATGTCACCGGTTTCTACAAGAAGCTCGACCGCCTCATCGTCAACAACCCGGACTTCGAGACCCTCGACGACCCGGTGTACGTCAACGCCGGCATCGGACGCATCTACGGCCTGGAGTTCATGGCCCGACACGCGCTCAACAAGCGCTTCTTCGGCTGGGTCAGCTACACCCTGAGTCGCTCCGATCGCCTCGACAATCCCAACGATCCCGATGCCGACTGGCTCCCCTTCGACTTCGACCAGCGCCACATCCTGGTCATGGTCGCTGGCTACGATCTCCCCAGGGACTTCGGCATCAGCGCAAAATTCCAGCACGTGACCGGCAACCCGTACACCCCCTACGACGGTGCGGTCTACGACATCGACCAGGACTCCTGGACCCCCTACAGTGCGGGCGCCCCGAACTCCGAGCGGCTGCCCCCCTTCACCGCCCTCGACCTCCGCTTCGACCGCCTGAAGACCTACAAGCGCTGGCAGCTGGAGACCTACGTCGACCTGCTCAACGTCTACAGAGGCGAAAACCCGGAGCAGGTGCAGTACAACTATGACTACACCGAGTCCACCTTCATCAGTGGGCTCCCCTTCGTGCCGTCCTTCGGCGTCGAGGCGGAGGTGCTGTTTTGACCCCTGAACTTCCCCGTGTCCCGCTGGTGGTGTCGGCCCTCGCGCTGGCCTCGTGCACCACGTCCGACCTCACCCCCGCCTGGAAGCTGGACCGGATGCGCATCCTCGCCGTCCAGGCGGAACCAGCCGAGCCCAGACCCGGGGACACCGTCACCTTCAGCTCCCTGGTCTACACCCCACCCGAGCGCGAGCTCGAGGGCGTGCTCTGGATCGGCTGCCTGCTGAGTGACGCTGGTGACTTCGGCTGTGAGCTGGACACCGAGGCCCTCGATGCCTTCTCGAGTGCAGACTTCGAGACCATGAGCAACGACGAGCTCGCCGAGCTCTACGAGGCCGCCGTGGCCGCCGGCCTCATCGGCTTCGAGCCTGCCCTTCCCCCCAGCTGGACCGCGCCAGTGGAAGCCCTCGAAGGCCTCGAAGGAGACGCCCTCCTCGAGGGTCGCAGCGCCTTGGTCAACCTCACGGCCTTTCCGGCCGATGCCCAAGACGACTCGGACGTGGAGATCGCGTACAAGCGCGTACCCGTGAGCGAGGCGGAGACGCCCAACTCCAACCCGATCATGAGCGGACTGTTGATCAACGGCCTGCAGGTCGAATCAGGCGACACCTTCGTGGGCAAGATCGGCTTCGAGTACGAGCTCGAGCCCATCTTCACGGAGGACTCGGTCGAGACCTACGACTACATCAACAGCGCCGGCGAGACCGAAGAACGGGTCGAGGAGCCCTACTTCACCTGGTACACGGAGGATGGCTCCTTCGACCAGGAGTTCTCGCTCTACCCCTACTCTTCGGTGGTGTGGACTCCCGGAGCCGCAGAGAGCAACAAGCTCATGGTGGTCATGCGCGACCGCCGCGGGGGCATGGCCTGGGTGGAGATCGACATGGTGCTGGACTGTCTCTTCGTGGATGTGCCGTACGCACCCTGCGAGGAGTGATGCGCACCGTCCTCGTCTCGCTGGCCTTGCTGGGCGCTGTGGCCCATGCTCAGGACCCGGCGCCACCGCCTGAGGTGGCCGACGAGCTGCCGCCCCTGCTCCAACAGCCCGAGCTCGTAGAATTCGTGCAGGCGCCCTACCCCGAGGCAGCTCAGGCAGCGGGTGTGGAGGGCGAAGTCCTCCTGCTCATCGAGCTCGATGAGGCCGGCACGGTCACCTTCGTCGAGGTGCTCCAGGGCGTCGGGCACGGCCTGGACGAAGCCGCAGTCGAGGCCGCCCGGCAATTCCGCTTCACGCCTGCGGTAGACGAGACCGGCCCGGTGCCGGTGGCGATGGAGTTCGCCTATGGCTTCGTCCTCGACGCGCGCGAGGTGGAGGAAGCGGTGCCCGAGACGCCGCCTGAGCCGGAGCTGCTCCCCGTCAACCTCGAGGGCCGCGTCGTCGAGATGGGGACCCGCCGGGACCTCGCCGGAATCCTGGTC
>JAERSX010000458.1 GCA_016845285.1 Deltaproteobacteria bacterium
TCTCTACAGCCCAGGGCGACCATCGCCCGGGCCGCGTCCGGCATGAAGACGAGCTCGATGGGGAGGTCCAGGGGCCCAGGCCACAGTGCCCGCTTGCCCAACAGCGCGGACTGGAGCACCCGAGCCGTCAGGGTGACGACCCCCGGGCCGTAGAATTCCGGCAGCCGAACGATCAGGGAGGGGACATCCGAGCTGCTCAGCCTCGCCTCCATGTCGGCGCGGAGGCTCCCTCGGAGAGAGCTCGGTGCCGGGCTGCGATCTTCGGCGACCTCGACTCCCGGCTCACCCCGCCCGTAGATCCAGACGTTGCCCGGGAAGACGAGCCTCGAGCGAGTGGAGCGGGCGCCCTCGATCACGGCCTCCAGCAACGGCGGAAAGAGCTCGAGCCATCGTGCGAAGGGCGGGTTCACACAGAAGAAGCAGACGTCGACTCCGTCGAGAGCTGCCGCGACATCCTGTGCGCTGGAGGCATCTGCAGCAGCCACCGTCACGCCCTCGGGCGCTGAGTAGCGCTCGGGATCGCGAACAATTGCACGGACCCGGTGCCCTTCGGTCAGGGCCCCTCGGACGATGCTGGACCCGAGGCCGCCGCGGGCGCCAAGGATGGCAAGGGACTTTCCCACTTGGCCGACATGGTAGTGCGAAGTCGCTTCGAGAGGTGAGCGTGGAATCGCACAAGGCTCGGATCACCTCGAGCATGGGCCAGCTCTGTGCGGATGGCCACACATCAGGCTCGAGGCTCTTCAGTCCTGCGGCGGGACAGCGCGTGCGCTAAGCGCCTGGGGACACGGGAGTCGGACATGAGGAAGTGGCTGCTTTGTTTTCTGTCCTGCGGCATGGCGGTCGGCTGCGGCGGTGAGTGTGTCGAGGATGTCCTCAGCGACGACGGCACCGGCACACCGAGCGTCCTGACCTTGGGGGCCTATGAGTTGGTGAGCGGCTGCTACGAAGACCGTGACAAGGATCTGGAGATGGAACTGGGCGCCGACTGTCACACCTGGAGTCGGACCACGACCAAGGCCGACGACCACTCCTCAGAGAGCCACGAGCACTACAACGCTGCCGCGGACATGACCTACGATCAGGTCACGTTCACCTGGACCGAGTACGGCCCTGAGGCCTCCCAAGGAGACATCGAGGAGCTGTGCGAGAGTGGCGTGGGGGGCACCGCCAAGGAGGCCACCTGGGACGACTACGTCGAGGAGCCACCCGGCTCGGGGGCCTGGCTCAAGATCAAGTCCGTAGAGTACTGAGGGGGGCCATATCGGCGAACGCCCTCACTCCACTGTCGCGTACAGGACGGTCTCTTCACCGTAGATGGTGTGGTGATCGAGGTAGAGGCGGTAGCCCGGGTCGATGGCACGGACGCGGCGGGCCAGCTTCCACCAGTCACCTGGAAGGTGGTACGCGGAGATCGCAAGCTTGGGTCGGAACCGACGAATCGTCCGGGTGGCGCCTCGCAGGGCCGCGTCCTCGGATCCCTCGATGTCCATCTTGATGAAGTCCACCGCGTCGAGAGCCTGGGACTCCACGTGGTCGTCGATGGAGCGGGTGGTCACCGAGTGGGCGCCGGACTGGCCCACCTGGGTGCCGGGACCCCGAGGGTCGAACCGAAGCTCGACGCCCGACGTCTCACCCACGGCGTGCTCGATGACCGAGATGCGGCTGCCCACCTCGGGGTTCATGGCGAGGTTGCGCTCGAAGAACACGAGGTTGTCCGGCACGAACTCGAAGCTGTGGACGCGCCCGGAGGGCCCGGCGTGGCCGGCCAACCACAGGGCGGTGTCCCCCCGGCACGCGCCGCAGTCGAGGACTGTGTCACCAGGGGCGACCGCGACCCGTGCGGTCGGTCGGTCGAGGGTGTAGTGACCGCAGACCACGTGTGACAGGATGAAGCCTCGGCTCGCCAGGATGCGGACGGGAGGCTGCTCGAATCGGTAGATGTGGAGGTCCTTGTTGCCGACGTGTGCGGCGGCTTCCTGCTCGACCTGAACTCGGCCCCCGCAGCTCGGACCCCCGGCCAGCGCGGCCGCGAACGCCGGGGTGTGACGGGCGCGCTTCACCTTGAGATGACCCAGGGACTTGAAGAGCATGCTCTCGAGCAGAACCCGCCGGCTCTCGTCGTCTGCCAGTGCATCCCAGAGCCAAGCCAGATCGTCGAGATGGTCGAGGATCAGCTCTTGCCACCAGCGTAGCTCACCGACCTTGACCTTGCCCTCGCCGCCTGGACCGAATCGATCGATGGCGTGGTTCCCCACGTGGTGTTGATGGGCGTGGCGGACCAGCCGGTCGAGGTACAACTGCCGCAGCGCGCGCGCATTCATCGGGTCTCCTGTCGAGGTGGGGAGTCTGCCACGGTTCTGGACTGGTCCTCCTCACGCGAAGTCCTCGTGATGCAGTGGATCCCGAGGATCAGGTGGTCGGCCTCCGGTCTCGGGAGCGGTGGAATGTGTGTGTTCCCATCGAGTCCGTCCATAGTGAGCGGCCTGGAGGCAATGTAGATGGTACGGAGGCGACACTTGGTCTTTGGGGCATTGTTCGTTGTGTTTGCGGCCGGCGCATTCGCTGCGGCTGCGCCAGCAGACATCTCGCTATTTCCAGACGACTTCACTTGTGTCGGGACGTTGAATCGGACCCTGACCGAGTCGAAGACCATCCAGCCCAGCAAGCAGTTCGGCACGATGGAGGTCCGTCGTCGTGGCAGCTCTCTGGAGTTCTATCGTGTCGATCCGTTGCAACGGGTCGATGATGGTGGGCTCTTCAATGCCACCGTCGAGATCGTCCAGTCCCAGCGTGGCGGTCGGACACAGTTCTTGGTCGCACACACGACGCCCGGCCGTGCGAAGATCGCTGGTGGCGATCGCATCGACGGCCAAGCGGAGTCTGCATGTACCAGTACGATCCTGACAGAGCCCCGGACAGCCGCTTTGTTCCCGGCACACCGACGCTCATCGTGTCAGGGAATGCGGGCCGTATGCTCGATCCTCGGCGCACGCCCGTTCGTGTGCTGTCCGTCGACGTGGACCGAGGGATGTTCACCGTCGAGGTGCTGGGCTTCGAGGACGCGGGCGCGCTCTGGAAGGTGCCGCTGGAGTTCGCGTCGCGGTTTCAGATCGCCGTGGGCTCCCCGGTGGCCAGCGAGGCAACGCAGGCCGCGATGCAGGCCGCCATCGAGTGTCATGACCAGCCCCTTCGGATCGACATCGACGCGGCTGTGGCGCGACAGACGGAACACCGTCTGGCCTCCAGTCGACGAGACGCTACGGCATGGCTGGCCGCGCACTCGGAGTACTTCGCTGTCCACGAGACGCTGGACCTGGACGCATGGACGGGTCCCGATGCCCTGCAGCGCGACCTCTGCAGGTATCTCGGTGAGCGCGATCTGATGGACATGGAGCGCGAATTCGCGGCTCGATACGTCAGCAATCCCTGGCCGGTCGGTGCGGTGAAGGGCCACCGGGTCGTCATCGCCGAGCTGGGGTTGTGCGCGTTCCAAGGCAAGAAGATCCGGGACCCCGAGTTGTTTGCGGGCCGGTGGAGTCGCGAGCAGCGCGCTCGACACATCCTGGCCCGCATGGGGTTCGTTCAGCAGGTGTTCCGCCGTGCCGGGCACGAGCAGGTCACCCTCTTTCGTGGGATGCCTCTACGAGGTCCGCTTCGGCCACCCCCCAACCGGACCTTCGTCTCGAGCAGCTTCAAGCGTGAGCTGGCGGAGAGCTTCTTCGACACGGAGGGCTACGATGGCGTGCTGCTCCGCGCCCGAGTCCCGGTGGAGCGGCTGTTCATGACCTATCAGGAGACGATGGAGATGAATCAGCAATACAAGGAGGCAGAGGCCCTGCTCCTGGTGTGCGGACGTGAGTCGCCCTTTTGACCAAGGGACGGCTGGTCTGTCGGCCCAGCGGCGAGGGAGAGACAGTCCAGTGCAGAGGGGAGAGTCGGGATCGACGGCGGTGAGCTGAGCATGAGTGGCTCGTCGAGGTGGATGATCTGAAGGAAGGTCGGGTCCCCGATGTGGGCGCCACAAACCCGACCGAGTCCGTACGTCACCTGAGCAGACCCCAGCAGCAGCCTCCTACACCTGGGCGAGGAGCTGTTCGGTTCAGGCTGGATTCGCTGGTCTCTTTCATGATGCCTCCATATCCATCTTTTTACGGGGCGGATGGGTTCCACCGGTGGGGTTCTTGGTTCTCCGTTGGCCGATCGGGCCTGCCAGATCGGATATGGTGACGGTGGTCAGACGTTGTTGATTTACCCGAGCCCTTGGCAGTCCCATGTCCGGTACGTCTCCGGATGAGGTCGAATCAGGAAGCTTGAGCTGGAGGCGCGAAGCGTTCGACCAGCTGGCCAGGATTTGCCTTGGGGGCTTCGTCGTTGCCATGTTCATCGCAGGGTTCGAGGACGCTCGCTCAGGGGCCTTGCTTGCGGCTCCACTGGCTTGCATCGGTGCCCTGCTGGCGGGTTGGGCATGGTTTTCGAAGAAGACCTCGCTGGACAGCCGAGTATTCGCCATCTTCCTGGCGTTCTGGTTGGTCTGCACCACACTGGTGGTCCTGTTCGGAACGCTGGGCCCCGTACCATTCGTGGGTCTGTCCTTAGCGGTCATCCTCGTCAGCGTGTTGAGTCCGGAGCGAACCTGGCAGGCCTTCGCCCTGGTGCTCCTCTCGCTCGTGATCGTCGGGGGCGCCTACGTCAGCTTGGGATGGCTCCCGCACGGTGCGGGCGAGATCGTGGGGGTCGCCAGCGCACCCACCGTGCGCTTCGACCCTCGCCTGGCCTCGACTTGGGTTCGTGATGTCGGCCTGTTCGCGTTGCTGACCCTGGTCAGCGTGCGAACCATCGGTGCCATCCAGAGGCGCATCGAAGAGGCCCTGGTGGTGGAGCGAGACCTCCATTCGCAGCTCATGGAGGAGACCGCAGGCAAGCTTGTGGCGATGGAGGAGCGGGCCCTCCTGGTCCAACAGATCGACGAAATGGAGCGGGTGGACTCGCTCGGCCGTCTGGCGGCCGGGGTGGCGCACGACTTCAACAACCTGATCGCCGTCATCCTGACCAACGTTGAGGTGGCCCGCGACCTGGCGGACTCGTCGATTCACGAGGACCTCGATGACATCCAGGAGGCGGGGCTTCGGGCGACCGAGCTGGTCACTCAACTCATGGCCTTCACCGAACAGCCAGACGACCGCGTCTCGGCCGTGTTGCTGGATGAACGGGTGCTTGGGGCCATCAAGCTGGTCGACCGCTTGTTGCCGGCCCACATAGACTTGAGCTGGCGCCTCGATGGGCAGGGGCAGCAGTTCGTTGGAAAGCCAAGCAGCATCGCCCAGTTGGTGATGAATCTGTGCGTCAATGCCCGTGACTGCATGCCTGACGGGGGACGCATCGAGGTGTCCACCTCGGTGGTCGAGCGACCCGCCACCCCTGGTGAAGCCCCAATGCTCTGGATGTGTCTGGCCGTCCGAGACGAAGGGGCCGGGTTCTCAGACGAGCTCCTCGGGAAGATCCTCCAGCCACACCCCCCGACCAAGATGGAAGCCGGGCGCGGGTTGGGTCTGTTGCTGGTGAGCGAGTTTGCCGATGATGCCGGTGGCTTCATCGAGGTGAACTCCACCCCTGGACAAGGCTCGGAATGCTCGGTGTTTCTGCCGGTCAGCAGCGATGGTCCGGAAGTCGAGCCGGGCATGCCCCCACGCCGCGAGCGGAAGGAATGGTCCCCAGAAGGGTCGACCGTGTTGCTCGTAGATGATGACAGCATGTTGTTGACAGGCATAGAACGCATGCTGGAGCGCGCTGGATATCGGGTCCTGGCTGCCCAGAGTGGTGACCAGGCCCTCGACATCCACGCGAGCTGTGTAGGCCAGATCGACCTGCTCGTGACGGACTCGATGATGCCCGGCATGAGCGGGCTGGACTTGTACCGAGCCATCCTGCGAGCGGAGCGGCTGCCCGTGCTGTTCTGCAGTGGCTACACGAGCGACCAGTTCGAGGATGGGTTCTTCGAGGCTCCGGATCGAGACTGGCTGCGCAAGCCATTCTTGCGGTCCGGGTTGTTGGATCGGATCAACGGGTTGTTGAGCTTGCGTCCGGCGCACGTGCCCGGCTTGGAGGGGGAGGAGAGCGAGCCCCAGCTGTATCGGACACCGAACGACAAGCCCCACATGTAGTCGGCCACCAGGTTGTCTTCACTCCCGGGAGACCAAAGTCGAGGGGCGTGAGAGGCTCCTTTGGCATCTGGAGGGCCTCTGCCATGGCGAGCGTGTTGGTGGCCGAGCGGCCTGCGGTCCGTCGTGTGTCGTGTGCGATTCGGGCCGAGCTTCAGGTGCGCACGTAGGTGTCGAGCATTGGGAACAGCACGGCGGTGTGTTCGCTCGAGAGCTGCAGCTGGTCCGCGGCTGCCAGTGGCGTCTGTCCCCCCCGCACGAGGCCGATCAAGGCCCCCAGCCGCATCGCCTTTCCAGCGCTGACGTTTCCACGAGACTCCGCCCCCGGAATCGGCCGTGCAGGTAGGGGTTCGCGCGTCGCGCGGATCTCTGCCGCCACCTCCGGGTCGAGGGCGGCGAGCAATTCTTCGACCCGATCCGGCTCCAGCTCCCGAAGCAGCGCCGCGGGCTCGTCGGCCCTGAGGAGGTAACGTACAGCCGTCTCGATCCGCCGTGTGTTCGCGACGAGGCTCCGCAAGACCGGGTCTACGGTGGACTCGACCTCGGGGGTGACCTCGCTCCAGGACGCCTCCTCGTCGCACGTGTCGATGAGGATCTGCTTGATCTCACCGGGCGTGAGCTCTGGATTCAACAAGAGGCACTTGGCGGCGATGTTCGCCACATGCGGGCTTGCCTGTGACGTCTGGCCGGCGAAGCGGAAGTCTTCGGCATCGCTTGCGTTGAACTCAGCGCGCGCGGCCACGCTCACGAGGGGTGCGCCGTAGTTCGAGGTGGCGAGGCGCCTGCCGTCGACACCGGAGGCGCCAACGCAGACGAGATTGTCGAGTTCTTCCGCACCAAACCCCCCTGTCTTCTGCTGTCTATTGTTGCCAGCAGAGTTCACGAAGAGCACATCTGGATGAGCGGCGATCGTCTGTCGGACCCTGGCGTCGAGATCGTGTCCGCCAATGCTCAGGTTGATGATCCGTGCACCATTGGCGACGGCGTAGTCGATCGCGTCGGGGATCTCGGTCAGGCCTCCGCCCGCCGAAGTCGTGAAGCCAAACAACATCGCAGCGATGGTCATCAGGTCGACTTCGTCGCCCAGCCCCATCGTAGCGATGCCCGAGACGTGGGTCCCGTGCCACCGCTCATGGACTCCATGGAGGTCATTCGATGCCTTGTCGAGCTGGTAGCCGTGACGGTCATCGACCCATCCGTTTCCATCGTTGTCGATGAAGTCGTAGGGGAGCTCTGCCTCGTTCACCCACATCGTGTCCACCAGGGTGGCGTCGAGCACCTCGAAGCCTACGTCGATCACGCCGATCGTCAGGGGTGCATTCGCGGCGTCTGTGCGCTCTCGCAGTGCCTCGAAGTCACCATCCCTCTCGCGAATGTGCTCGGCCAGCGCGAACTCGACCTCTTCGGTCGTCAGCACGCCGGTCGGGTCTGGCAGCAGATACCCCATTCGCCGGAGCTGGTCGTAGAGGGCCTCCCGGACCTGCGGTTCGAGGGTCACACCTCGATCGGCAGCCAGTTGCAGCAGTCTCCTCGCGCCTGGTGATGCCGTGTCGGGGAGCTGGGAGATGGTCAGCTCGAGCTCCGCCCACGCTGCGGCATCCACGACCTGCAGCCCTTCCAGCTGGGCGTCGAGAGACGATGCGGCGACTCGGGACCGACGTTCACGCAGCAGCTCGCCAAAATCGGAACGCCCCTCGTCGATGTAGGGCTGGGCGGCAGCCAGGACGTCGGCGCCCGGATCCTCGCGATACCAGGCATCACCGGCTTCTGTGACCCGAGAGAGGGCCTCCGCCAGCTTCACCCGGCTGCCAGCAACCGCACGCGTTGCCGTCTCCAAGGACGCTTGCAGTGAAACGGAGTCTCCACCAGATGCCGTGGTGAGCTGCTCCGTCAACCGATGCACCCACCTGGTGAGGCTCATCTGGCGGCTTCCCTCCTGGAGGTAGTCGGACACCACCTCACGGAGTGTCTCGTCGTCGCTGGTCGCCGCCAACCGCACGTAGGCCAGACCGCGCTGCTCCTGGCCTGCATCATCCCAGGCCATCCCCAAGGAGAGCTCTTGGGCGTCTGCGACCTGATGTGGCTCCAGCGGCGAGTCTCCCTCCGGCCCGGTTCTGTTCCCTGGCGAGACCCCGTCCCACCAGTTGGCCTGGTCACTGGTCTCCCAGACCAAGGAGGGATCCTTGTAGGGCTCGGCCTCGAAGGCGCAGAGCTGAGTCTGGAGGTCGGAATTCGACTCGCCCAGGCTCGGGTTGGAGGCGTGTTGCCTCGAAGGGCATCGACTCGCACCGTGAGGGATGTCGTACTGGTGCACCACCTTCACGGCCTGTCCCAGAACCAGGTCTGGGTGCCACGGGTGTGGGTGGTGCTTGGAGCCAGGGCTACGATCGCGAGGGAGGCGAGGGCGGTCGACGTGATGAAGGTGTCCACGGAATCCTCGTGAATCAGGGTCGGGCGAGGCGTCGGTGGCCTCCAACCATGAATAGAGGGCGCTCCGTGAGGAGCCTGTCGCAGGATGTTGCATGGCTCGAGAGCGTGGGTGGGTCGTTGTTGGCCGCTTCATGAAACGCTGAAGCACGCCCGAACCGCCGCCGACGCTCCGCTCGCGGTGTCCGTCAGTCTGTTCCGAGGAATTCGTAGGCGATGCCCGCGCCATCGAGGTCGGCGCGGACGGCGTCTTCGGGCCCACGGATGGTCACGATCTCGCGGCCGGCGCAGGGCTTCATGGTGGTGGCCAGCGCAGCGCTGTCCACCGTGGCGAGGCGGTCTGGGTAGCCGCTTCGCCAGTCGTAGGGCAGGCCCGTGGCGACGGTTCGGATGAGGTCTCTCAAGATCTGGTCGGTGTTCTGCAGGTACCGGACCTGGCTGCGGGCGAGGTCGAGGCGGGTGGCGGCCAGGGAGGTCGCGCTCACCTCACCAGCCGCGATGCGCCGAGCGGCCTCTTCCTGGGTCTGCAGGGCGACGCCCGCCGAGCCCAGCTCCACGGAGGTGGAGACGCGGACGATCCGTGCGCCCCCTGGCGAGCGGCGGATCGAGTAGCTGACACCGTAGGTCTTGCCACGCTCCTTGCGCAGCACGCGTGTCATGTGGCCGGTGACGTAGCCGCTCGCCAGGGACTGGGCGGGGTGGTCGGTGGCCTCGGTCCCCGCGAGGTGGCAGGCCACGATTACGTGGGCCTGCACCGCGCTCGGGTCGGGCACCACCAGGACCTGCCGCACCTCCGGTGGGGTCGCAGGAGGCGGCGCGACGGGCTCGGGGCCCTTGGCTGGCCTGACCTTCCAGCTGGAGAACCAGGTCTCGGCGTGGGCCAGGGCTTCGGTGGGATCGAGGGCCCCCACGATGAGCAGGGTGGCCTGCTCGGGGCGGTAGAGCCGACCGAACCACGCGGTCACGTCGGAGGCCTTGAGTTCCTTCATGGCCTCGAGGGTGTCGTGGTCAGGGGCCTGCCCAGCTGGATGGTCGACGTAGAGACGGGCGTTCATCGCCTCCCTGGCACGCAGGTCTGGCTCCTGCTCGTCCTCGGCACGCTTCTCCTGCATGTCGCTGATGAGGTCGAACTTGCCCTCGAGCAGCGCGTCGGCAGTCTTCATGCGGGTGGCGAGGAGGTAGAGCGCGGCCTCCAGGCTGCCCGAGGCCGCGCTGATGGCGTAGCTGCGGTAGTCGCCGCGGCGGAGCACGCTCCATCGGCCCGCGATGCTCATGGGCGCCTTCTCCAGGGACATGTCGTCGACGGTGCGTCCGAGGGACTTGGTGACCTTCCACGTCATGGAGTCGAGCCCGTCGATGGGCTCGGTGGCAGCGCCGCCAGGGAGCACGATGGCGGCCCGGACCACGGGCATGGTGCCGAAGGGGAGGGCGATGACCTCGAGTCCGTTGTCGAGGGTCGCCGTCTGGGCGCGGCTGTAGTCGGGGAGCACTGTCTGGCCACGGAGGTAGGCGGCATCGAGCTCGTCGGGGTGGGGTGCGGGCACGCCGGGGTGGTCGATGGAGGCGACCTCGCGCCCTCGGGCGATGCTGGCGGCCTGCTCCGCCTCGGTGAAGGGGCGGACCTGGACCGCCACCATGCGCTCGGGGGTGATCCAGGGTGAGGCCCAGCTGCCGAGCATGGCCACGTTG
>JAERSX010000459.1 GCA_016845285.1 Deltaproteobacteria bacterium
CACTCATCATGAACTGGCGGTTGCCCGCCTCGTCTCGTCGGACGTCGGTGATGAGCATGGCGTGGCCGCCGCTGGACCACTTGACGCGGATCGGGACCTCTTGGCCATCCATCAGCGCGTCCTCGATGGTGCTCAGGTCGCCGTTCGCCACCCCGGGCCCGTCGGTGTTGGTGTAGTCGAACTCGATGTCCGTGCCTTCGCCCACGACCTCTTCGAGGGCGGTCGCGGTGCGCATGCCGCCGGCGCTCACGCCCTGGTTGCTCTGCATGGCGGCGAGCTCGGCGTCTGTGGGACGGCCATTGTTGGCAGCGCGCAGAGCATCGAGTGCGCCCTGGGCCTGGGTCTGTTGGGCGGGGGTGAGCGTCTGCCCCTGGCTCATCAGCGTCATGGCCGTGCGCTGCTGGCTCGACAGGTTTCCGGCGGCCTGCATCTGGTCCATCTGGCCCGTCAGATCGGTCCGTGCCGCCCGACCCAGCCGACTCACAGCGCCGCCGCCGTTGTCCTCGAGCACATCGTGCTGCTGGTTGGCCACATCGGTACCGTTGGCAGGGTCGTTGCCAGTCCGCTGCAGGTTCAGCGCGTAGACCGGGTCCACCTCGCCGCGAACGATCTGCGCGGTGGTGGGCGCACAGGAGTCCGTGTAGCGCTGGTACATGCCGTCGTTGTCGCCCACGGTGTCGTCGTTGTTCGGGTTGGCATCGAGGTTTCGCGTGGGGTTTCGCGGGTCGAGGGTGGACGTGTTCTCGTCGTGGACGTCGATGAGGGTGGTCTGACGGACCATCTCGAAGCGGTCCATGCCACGGATGGCGTCTGCGAAGCCCTGGACCTCGCTCATGGCCACATCGGCTTCGGTATCAGCGCCGAGGAGAGACCCGATGTCTTGGAAGACGTCGGTCTCGATGCGGGTGTGCCGGGCGCCCAGCGCCTTCATGATGAGCGCCTGCTCCATGCCGCGGTCCGCGCCCTCGATGGCGTTGCCCTCCTCGTCCCGGGCGGCGCCGTTCAGCATGGTCTGCGTCGAAGCGTACTGTTCGTCGGTCATCTCGAGGAGCGCGCGGGCGGCGTCGCGGGCGTGGGTGGCACCCATCACACCCTCCTGACCCCGGTCGGAGTCGCTGCGACGGTTGGCCACACCGTTGACCATCATCTCGATCATGTCGGGGGTCAGACGCTCCGCGTTGTCCTCGTCCTCGTCGAGGATCTCCTGGAGGTTGGCCAGGGTGTGCATCGCGCGGTCGCCGTTGGGCCCCGACAGCGCGTTCTCGATCATCGCCATCTCACGGACCAGGGCCGCGCCTTCGAGGCCTTGGACCCGCTGCAGGACAGCGGCACGCTCCCCTGCGGGCAGACGGTCCATACCATTCAGCTGATCTTCGAGCCCCTCTCGGGCGGTCTCGGCAGCGGCGAGGCGCTGCTCAGGGGTGAGCTCGGTTTCTTCGAGAGCCTCACCGGTGGCCTCGGCTTCTTGCTCGGTGGTCTCAGCATCCGCGATGTCCTCGCAGAGCTGGTACTCCTGACCGGGGAAGATGAGGTCGGGGTTGTCGCCGATGACGTCGCGGTTTCGGTCCCAGATCTCCGAGACGGTGGTGCCGTTGCGGCGCGCGATGTCCCAGAGGGTGTCACCGCGCTTGACGGTGTAGCCACAGCCCTCACCGGACCCGCCGCCGTCGCCCATGATGGACTGCATCAGCGAGTTGCCGCCAGCGTCCGCGAGTGCGGCCGCCGGGTTCGCCTCCTGCGCGGGAGGAGTGAGGTCGAGATCATTGGAGTCATGACCGACCGACTTGGCCTGGCTCATCGAGGGCATGGGTGCCTCCCCCGGGTGTGCAACGGACCTAGCGTAACGACATGCTGAGTAGCTGAGCTGCCTTGAAACCGGAATGACATCAGGCTCAAAACGACCCCCACAGGCTCAAAACGACTCCCACGACGTCTGCACCGAGCACCGGTCCATCAGGACGAGTGCCGGCTCCCCTCGAGGAGGTGGGGCCAAGCCCTCGCGGGCAGCTGACCTCAGGGCTCCTGGATGTCCGAGAGCACCCAGCGCTCGTCGTCCCACGCAAACGAGAAGGACCACGTACCCGAAGGCAGCGCCACGTCGACGCACGGTGCGTCGGCGCAGGTGCCCCAGGTGAACTCCGCCTCTGGGAGGTCTTGTCCGACGGGACTGCTGAGCAGGGCGAAGAACCGAATGTCGACGTCGACGTCCTCGTCGGGCACGTACCGCACACGGCTGCGCTGCTCGGTGGCTTCCAGTCGATTGACGAACTCCACCAACCCGCTGTCGACGAAGCTGCCCGCCGCAAGCGAGCTGGCCACGATGCGTGCTTGGCTTGCGCTCTCGGTGCTGTCGAGCACGGCACACATGGGCGTGATGTCCAAGGTCTGACCGTCGATGTCGTAGTCGGCGTGTGACGAACGGCTGCTGCAGTCTTCGGGCGCCGGCGAGGTGCGGCCCAGGTGCCACCGCTCCTCCACCATGGCGCTCCCGCGATCGTCGCGCACCGCGAAGCTGTCGACGACCATGAAGTGCCCATCCCCGACGTGCAGGAGCCAGCGGTCGAAGGCACTCAGCCAGCCGTACTCCGTGCTCTCGGCCCCGTAGACCGTCGCGCCATCGAGGTGGATGACCTCGGTGCTGCCGATGGTCTCGGCGGCGACGGTGCCCGAGGCGTCCTCGATCTGGCTGGTGTTGGTCGACGCGTCACCGTCGCGGAGGGCCTCCGGGATGACCAGCGTGTTGTGCCCGGTGGGGTTCTGGTCGGGGGGCATGTCCGGCTCGGTCTCGTAGCGGTCGCTGTTGAGGTCGCCGTAGCCGGAGTCGATGAGCAGGCGGTTGCCGTAGGCGGTCCAGACCAGCGAGCCGAAGTCGAGCTCGGTGTGCGAGAAGTGGCTCGGGATGGCGCTGACCGCGAGGAAGGTCTGGTCGGCCTGAGAGAAGCGCTGGCTGTGACCCTCGGTCTCCGCGAGCTCTGTCGCGCCGAGCTGCCAGGTGCGGATGCCAGCCCACCCACCTTCGTCGTGGACGGAGAGCAACACCTCATCGTCGAGGGAGCTGGTGTCGCAGGCCTCCACCACGTCGTACCAGTCGCGAACGAGCAGCGGCGTGGTCCGGAACGGGTCGGTCATGCCGTGGTAGTAGTACTTGTTCGTGAAGAAGCGCCGAACGAGGCAGGGGTCGAGCTCTGCGGGATCGTCGAGATCTCCCTCGTTGATCAGCATCATGCTGAGGGGGGTGAAGGAGTACCAACCCCGCTTCGCCCAGGAGTCCCCGAAGTCCACCAACATGCCATCGGGTGCCATGAAGTCGAGGGACCACTCCGCCGTCCCCACCATGTCAGACCAGTAGACGCTGTCGAGCGGCTCGCCGAAGACACGCTGCACCATGTGGTTGATCTCCAGCAACGCATCGAAGGAGACCGAGGCGTAGGACAGGCCCTCTTCGTAGGTCCCGTCCGCACGGTAGAAGTCTCGGTGCAGCCACAGCGTCTGGAGCGACCGGCGGGCCACCTCGGGCGCCCGTTCGTCCTCGTAGTAGTAGGTCACCGCCCAGTACAGGGCGCCGTTGACGAGCACCGGCGTCCAGTTGTTGCCGTTGAAGAGCGCCCAGTGTCCCTCGTCGAAGATCGTGAGGTAGTTCTCGATGAGGGGATCGAATGCCGCTTCCAGCTCGGCATGCTGGTCCTCGCTCAGGTCGTCCCACAGGATGTCGGCGATGAGGGTCCACCGCCGCATGGGGGGCGTCGTGAACAGATCGAAGCCAAAGCTGTACGCGTACCAGACCTCGTCGGCCAGACGCGGCATCTCGTGGTCGATGAAGCGTGGGATCAAGTCCTCGAGCTCTTCACTGGTGAACGGGCAGTCGGTGTCGCCCAGGGCGTGGCAGGCGCGGGTTCGTCGGATGAGGTGCAGCAGCTGGACCACGTCCTGGTCTGACCACTCCTCACCCGGCCCCTCCTCGGTGAGGTAGAGACTCGCGAAGGGGTGATCGGCCAAGGTCTCGGGCTTCTCACCGAGGCAACTGGCACCGCCGAGGGTGGACAGCTCCCACTGGTTGCGCACATTGGTGATGGCCCCCCAGTCGCTGTTCTCGGGGTAGTCGGGCTCGTCGCGACAGGGAAGCTCCAGGTAGGCCAGCTGCTCGGGGTACCAGGTCTCGTCGGCGCCGTGGAGCCGGGGGTGCTCGATGGGAGGCTCGGCGGCGAAGGACGTGACCTTCTCGGTCTGCAAGGACGCATCGCCGAGCCCGATGGAGTACTCGGCGTAGAAGGTGTTGGTGGCGTCGATGCAGTAGTCGCCCTCGCAGCCTCCCGGGTACTGGTGCCAGAGGAGCGCGGTGACGGCGAGCCCAGGTGCCTCGCGCAGGTGCTCCGGCACCTCTACCTCGGCCTCTTCGATGTCCCAGATGAGGTCGTTCGAGGGACCATGGGGACCCGTGATGTGCCAACCACTGCACTCGCCGGGAACGGTCCACAGCAGGAAGACGCCAGCCGGGACCTCCTCGGACCAGTCGTCGTCGTCTTCGAGGAACCGGGTGCAGTTGCCGTCTTCGTCTTGTTCGTTGGCGTGACACGACTCGGGATGACTCCCGAACAAGCGGCCCATGTCGTGCTTGTAGCGAAACCAGGTGGCCTCGTGGCCTTCGGGGATGTCGAAGCGCCAGGTCACCCAGCCAGGCTCGCCCCCCACGGGCACGTCGGTGTCGGCCGGGGTGCGGTTGGCCACGTAGAGCAGGCCATCTCGCTTGTGGTTGGACAGCTGCACCCGACACTCGGTGCTGGCATCGTCGAGCTCGATCAGCGGCCCGGCGCTGACCCGTGTGGAGTCCCAGATCTCGCTGACGTCACAGGCGGTCTCGTCACCGGACCAGTCGTCGTACACCGGCAGCGCAGCGATGGTGTCGAGTCGAAAGCCGGCCACATCGTCCCAGTCCTCCTCGAAGGGCGTCTCGGGGATCTCGGGCAACATGTCGCTGTAGTCGGCCAGAGACTCCGCGATGTTCTCCCAGGCGGTCTCCTCGCCGCAGTCGGTGAGGGTGCACTCGAAGCACATCCATGGCTTGTCCGGCTCGTCGCATTCCTCGCCGTCGTCGAGGACGCCGTTTCCGCACTCGGCCACGACCTCGCCGGTGTCGTCGGGCTCGTCACCGGTGTCATCCCCGTCTCCGCTGGTGTCACCCGGGTCGTCTGGATCATCCGGGTCGACCTGGGTGTCGGTCTGAGGCCCTCCTTCCGTAGGGCTGGTGGGCTGGCAGCCCACGGCAAGCCAACAGACGGAGAGGAGGAAGATGATGTGTCTTGGCGTCATGGGACAAATCTCGTTCGAGACCCAGGGGGAGTCATGACCATGACCATGACCGTGGCGGGAGGGCTCGTCTACCGCACGCGGCGTAGCTTGTCGGGGGACCAGGCGGTGGACAGGCCCGCCCACACCCCTCCAGGGCGTTGAAGCGGCCCGCAACAGCCTCGAGTCGGCGTGAACGAGCACCCGCAGGAGCGCCTCACCCCCTCCGAGGATGTGCACATCGTCGCGCGCGACCCGAACCACATCCACGAGGCCTCGGGGGCAGTCTCCCCGGACAAGTCTGCCTCCACCTTGACCTCCACACCGGGCAGCAGACCATCCACCGGTGCGGACAACGATATGTTCAGGTGATGTACCCCATCGACCAAGTCGAGCTCGCATTCGATGCAGCGAGTCTCCGCACGCTCAACATCATCGTGGCCCTCATCATGTTCGGAGTGGCGCTCGACCTGAAGGTGAGCGACTTCGTCGCCTTGGTCAAGAACCCCAAAGCGCCGGCCATCGGTCTGCTCACGCAGTTCCTTGTGCTGCCCGCCGCCTGCTTCGGCCTGATCACCCTGCTGGGACCGGGCCCGAGTGTGGCCCTGGGCATGCTCCTGGTGGCCTGTTGTCCAGGCGGCAACATCTCCAACTTCATCACCCACATCGGCGGTGGCCGCACGAGCGTGTCGGTGGGCATGACCGCAGTCTCCAGCTTCGCCGCGGTGGTGGCCACCCCCGCCAACCTGGGCTTCTGGGCCAGCTGGGACCCCGGGATGGCGGATCTGCTCACGTCCTTTTCCCTCGATCCCGCCGACATGTTGACCACCGTGGCGCTGATCCTGGGGCTGCCCGTGGCGGCCGGAATGGCCGCTGCCGCCTGGCTGCCGGGCCTGGCCCGCGTGCTGCGCAAGCCGAGCAAGACGCTCAGCATCGGCTTCCTCGTCCTCTTCATCGTCGTCGCGTTCCGAAACAACTTCGAGCACCTCGTCACGCACTTCGGCACCGTCTTTCTTCCCGTGGCCCTGTTGAACGGGGTGGCTCTGGCCCTGGGCTACGGACTGGCCCTCGCAGGTCGCCTGCCCAAGGAAGACCGCCGGGCCGTGTGCATCGAGGTGGGCATCCAGAACACTCCCCTCGCACTGGTGTTGGTCTTCAATTTCTTCAACGGTCTCGGCGGCATGGCGATGATCGCAGCGTGGTGGGGGATCTGGCACATCGTTCTGGGGCTCACCCTCGCCACGGTGTGGACGCGGCTGGACAGGCGAGCCAGCGCCGATGCGGGCACCTCGACGTGACGCCATCCGGCTCTCAGTCTCCCGCGCAGCCCTCGGCCTCCGCCACCACGCCCGCTCGCCGCCATCCCGTCGACATCTGGCGTCAGCATGTCCACGGCGATCTCGGAGAGCTGCTCTTCGACATCGATGTGGTCGGCGAGACAGTCTGGCAGGTCGGAAGAGTCGGCGCACTCGATGAGCGGAAGGAGGTGCGATTCGAGCTCGTCCACCGTGGTGTCCACCTTCGGCTCGTGGGTGTCTGCATGGTCCTCGGGATCGTCTCCCCCCACCCGAAGTCGCCACTGTGGAGAGGCGGCATCAGCGGTTTCGACCAAGTACATCTATGCCACGAACCCCAAAGCTGGGCGGGTGTGGTGCGGTGGAGCAGCCGAGGCCACCCTGAGAGCATGCGTCCGCCCGCCTGAGCGGCGTGGAGGCCGTCCTCTCGGGGCGTGTCGGCAGGGCGACTCCGAGGCGGGCCCACCCGTCGCCAGCTCGGCTCTGTCCTACCGAGACCGTCCGGCCTGACCAGGGCGCTGTCAGGTCTGGTCATGTTCGCCGATCGTCTCCCTTCGCCCCTGGATGCGTGGCGACACGTGGCTATGTTCGGGGCATGGCCATTCCCGATCCCCTCGATCTCGTCGACTGCCCGGTCCTCTACAGCATCGATCGCGCCACCGCCGAGGCCTTCACCGGCCGCAAGCGTATGACCTGGTCGCGTCTCGCCGCCGAGCCCCTGGTCCGCCTTGGGGTCGACGAGGACGACGCGGTCGCCGCCGTGCACTGGTCGCCGGTCACCGGGCCGGCCATGGGCGTCTTGGCCGTGCTCACCCAGAGCGGCGGCAAGCGTGGCAAGAGCCGGTGGCCTCTGGCTCGGCGCAAGAAGAAGAAGAAGTAGGCCCCGGCGGAGGGGCCGCGCTCCTCACTCGGTGACACCGAGAGGCCAACGAGGATGCGGGCCTACACAGCCGGGTCGTAGGCCGCGGGATGCAGCGTCTGCTCTGCGGTGTGGGTGTCGAAGTAGCGAGCCGTGACACCGTCGAGGACCAGGCTCGTCGCGCCAAGACGCGATTACTCGATGAGCTCGGCCTCTTCGACGAGCGCTTGGTACTGATAGCCGAAGCCCAGGTCCGCGTCTTTCCGGAGCGTGCCGCGGAACCCTGCGCGCTGGCCTGCGGTGACCTTGGCCTGCGTCTGAACCATGAGGTCGTGGGTGCCAGACTCCGGGTCACCGGTTCCGTCTTGGAGGTGCACCCACACCGAGCCAACCGCACTCGTCGCCTTCGTCACGGTGCCGTAGACCACGATGGGCTGGTCCTTGCGCTGCCCGAGCTCGGCGAACACCGTCTCGACGGCCACCGCGCCATCCGGTGGGTCACCGGCGATAGCGAGGAGGGCCGTCTCGGCATCGACGACCGCAACGTGCGTGATGTCGATGACCTGGGAGGCCCGGGTGCCGAGCTCAGGGACCTCGACGTCGTAGCGGGGCTTGCCCTTGCCGAGCAGCACGTGGTCGCCGACCTCGGCTCCCACGTTCGGCACCTGGACCCAGAAGCGCCACTGGCTCTCCTGTACGGCCAACAGCTGGGTCTCTCCCCGGGAGACGCTCTGCTCGACCACGGCAGGCGCCACGT
>JAERSX010000460.1 GCA_016845285.1 Deltaproteobacteria bacterium
GATCGCCAGGGTTCCCACCGCGCCCCCGATCACAGCCCACACCGAACCGTGCACCATCATGACGCGCTGCCCGATGAAGGCCGCGCTGATCATGATGGGACCAGGGGTGATCTGACTGAACGCAATGCAGTCGTTGAACTCGGTGGACGTCAACCATCCCTGCTGGCTGACCACGACGTCCATGATCATGGGAATGAAGACGTAGCCCCCGCCGAACAACATCACGCTCAAGCCCGAGAAGGTCACGGCGAGCTCGGCCAGGCCGTCTTCAGGCATGGGCAGCTCGGCCAGATACAGGCCGGCCAACACCAACGGAAGCAAGATGACCGGCACCAACCGCTTGAAGTCCAGCGGTGATTCCGAAGTGCCGAGGTCTTTGTCGGGTGCCAGCGCAATTGAACCCAACGTCGCGGCCACCGCCAACAAGACCAGATTGCTCATGACCTTGGAGTCGGCCGCGACCAGCCAAGGCAGCGCGAACGCGATCACCCCCATCAACCCCGTGATCCAGCCGGTGATCCCCTTCTTTCCCAGGCGATGAACCACCGCGACGATGACCGCCGCTACGGCCGGAACGATGCCAGCAAAGAACGACTCCAGCATGGGTAGGTCCTGCGCCACTCCGAAGTACAGAAAGGTCAGCAAGGTCACCAGGGCGAAGGTGGGGGTCAGGATTCCGACGAAGGATGCCAGCGCACCGGACACGCCCCCGACCCGGTAGCCCACATAGGTGACGGTGTTGACAGCCTGTGGCCCCGGGAGGACGTTGGCCAACGAGATGCCGTCGAGCATGTCCTCCCGCTCGAGCCAGCCCTTGTCTCGCACGACCACCTGCTCGACGACCGAGATCAAGGCCATGAACCCACCGAAGGCTACACATCCTATCTTGAAGAAGATGAATCCAAGCTCAAGCGCTCCAGGCGCCTTTTCCGGTTGACTCAACGGACGACCGAGGAGAACCGCGAGGCGAGCTGGCCTGAGATCTGCCACAGCAATTTGCACGCGAGAGCAGGAGACTGGCTCATCATCTGTTGCATCTGCACGTTGGTGAGGCGTAGCAAGCGAAGGTTCGATGCCGCTCTCAGCGTCCGCGTCCGCGGCAGCGAGGAGACCATGCCCACCTCGCCCACACACACGCCAGACTCGAGGGTGGCCTCCACGGTATCCCCATCCATCACCGCGACCGAGCCTTCGACGATGAAGTACATGCAGTCCTCGACGGTGCCCTTCTCGACGAACACGCAGCCCTCCGCCAGGTGCTCCTCCTCCATATACTGCAACAGCTCGACGAGCTGGGCAGGGCTCATGCCTTCCAGGTACTGCACACGCTCGGTGAGCACGCTCACCTGATGCTGCCGACGTGCCGCATCTTCCGCATCCATCATCGCCCGCTTTTCCTTCTTCAGGCGCTCGTTCTCCTCCTCGAACGACCGGACCACATCGACACTGTAGATGTCTTCGCTTCCGGTGGGCACGTGCACTCGATCGTATCCCAACAGGTCCATCTCGGCGCCTGCCACGGACTCGCAGATCCGAATCTGGTCCTCGGTCAGCCCACGGAGGAACTTTCGGGCGTTGTTGCTCATGAGTGGCCGACCCACGTTCTCCCACAGCTGACTGCTGCCCGAGGCACTCTTCGCGTCCGAGGACCGATGGAATTCCATCATCCTCGGCTCGAAGTCGATACCGAGAAACGTGCACATCGAACGCAACAACGGCTCGGGGTTGGAGATCAGCTCCTCGTAGCAGATGGGAAAGAGACGCTCGGGACCGACAAGCTGACGCACGCGGTGGGCGGCACGCTGCAGGCGTGCCCAACGTTGGGCGATGAAGTATGGGTGCTTCTCGCCCACCACAGCACGACTGAATGACAGTGTGACGTCTCGAACATCACGGTACAGGTACAGGTACAAGGGCCTGGTGAAGTAGTGTTCGATGGAGTCTACGTATTGTGAGTACTGCATGCTCTTGCACGCCCACGCGGTGCCCCCTCGAGCTTGAGCATAGATGTCCATGATTGCGCCAAAGATGGCCACAGTGGACCGCTCGCGGCACGCCCGGGCGACCTCGTCCCGGTCGAGCGGGTGGACCTCGGTCCAGGTCACGGGGTTGCGATCGACCAGCCGACACACATCCTCGACAAGCTGTGACCAATTCCCATCGGCTTGAAGATTGCCGTACGACTTCTCGAGGGGCAGCATGCGCTTGAGGATGTGCGGAGGATGTGGTGCGGCCACCCCGGCCTGCGACAGCATCAGCCTCAAGAGGTTGGACCCCGACCGCTGCTCTCCCACGATGAAGACTGCCTGCACGATTCCCTCTCTTGGCCCTGAGTTGCCACCAGGACGGTGTGTGTCCGCTTGACGGATGGTTCTGTGAACGGTCTCCCGCCCGTCCCATGGACAGATAGACCGGTTCCAGATCATAACAGACGGCCCGTCGAGGGATGGATACCACCCGTCCGGCTGCAGCCGAACGCCACCGGCTCACAGCGCTAGTCCAGCGCTCCTTCGACGTCGGCGGCCTCGGCCACCTTGGCGGCCCACTCCCTTTCCTGCGGAACCTCGATTCCGTCGATGCGTAGATACGCCACGAGCTCTAGACCCAGCTCCGCCAAGACCTGGGGCTCCTCCTCGGAGCGGTCGACTCGGTTGAAGGGGTCGGCCACGCGGTCGAAGAGCTCGACCTGCGCACGGTGTGCCTGCCCTGGCTCGGGCTCCATGGGGCGGTAGACCAACTTCCAGCGCCCACGCTGGAGCACCCGGTCCTTGGCTGCGACCAGGTGCTCGAAGAACTCGGGTCGGATGTGCACCCTCCCCGTCGCGGGATGCACCGCGTAGCGCTCTGAGACCCGCTCGAAGGGGTAGCCGAGGTGGCCCTCGTTCCAGTACCGGCGCTCGGTCACGCCCGTCTCCACATACACTTGGCGGGAGTGCTCGGGATCGTCCTCCTCTCCACGTACCAGCGGCAGGAGGCTACGTCCGCCGAGCTCTCCCGGCCAGCTGAGGTCCAGGGCTTCGACCAGGGTGGGGAGAAGGTCCATGAGCCGCGCATGACCAGCCGCGGTCTCGCCAGCGCCGAGGCCATCGGGGAACCGCACCGCCATCAGTACCTTGAGCTGACCGTCACCGTAGGGATGGAAGCCGTGGTTGGGACCAATGTAGGCGTAGGGCAGATCCTCGGCGAAGTGCTCCTCACCGTGATCGCTGAACAGCACCACGATGGTGTCGTCGAGCAGCCCGGCCGCCTCGAGCTGGGCCATGGTCTCGGCCACATGGCGGTCGGCCATGTCGATGCCGCTGTCGTAGATGCGCACGTCCTGCTCGGACAGGGGGCCAGAAGCATCCGTGGGGGTCCCGTCGTTGAGGAACATCGCGCTGCCTGAGCGCAGGTAGCGGAACCGGTTGCGGCCATCGTAGCCCTCCTGCCCGTGCATGCTGTGCCACGGCCAGATTCGGTCGCCGGGGGCGTGCAGGAAGCAGGCGTGGCTTGCATACAGGAAGCGCTCGTGGCGGCTGGCCTCCGCCAGGGCTTGGGAGGCCCGCGCGATGAAGCGGAGGGGCCGATAGCTCTTCCCGAAGCTCTGGTTGAAGGCGCCGGTGGGGAGGAGGGCGTCGCCGAGGCGGTTGTGGAAGAAGGCGTGGAAGGCCCGGTAGTGAGGCTCGTTGCTGCTCACCACGAAGTTCTGGAGGTCCACGGGCGGCTGCACGATGGTCTGCCAGCCGAGCTCCGGCACCATGTAGGAG
>JAERSX010000461.1 GCA_016845285.1 Deltaproteobacteria bacterium
CCAGTACGGCAGCGTCTGGTACTCCGAGCAGACAGAGCTGTCCTACGACTCCATGACCGGCTCCCACCAGTACGGCATGTTCGTGCTCAACGCGTGGCTGGACGAGCGATCGCCCGGCTTCATGCAGCAGGTCTGGGAGGCCAGCACCGACAGGCCCGGCGACACCTGGGACGCCCTCATCGCAGACACCGCAGACACCGAGGTCGACCTGATCTGGGGTGGCTTCACGGGCGCCTATGGCAACGAGGAGCTCGAGGAGAGCGAGCTCTTCGAGGCCGCGAACACCGTGGGCGACCTGGTGGATGGGCGCTACGGCGAGGTCGCCTACCTGGGCAGCGAGTACTTCGATGTCACCGAAGACGCGACGGTGGAGGTGGAGGGCAACGCGGTGCTGGGCGCGGCCAACGGCGAGTGGGGCAGCGTGGTGCAGGTGCGAGTCGGCGAGCTCGTGGCGGTCACCGGGCTGGAGGAAGACGCCAGCTACCGCCTGAGCGTGGGCGAGCCGGGAGCCGATCCCGGCGACGAGGACGACACGGGCGCGGGCGCCAACGGCGACCGCGACACCGGCAAGTGGGGAGGGGCTGGTGGCGGTGGCTCGCTGATCGGAGACGACCCCAAGACCTGCGGCTGTGCCGGGGCTCCCGGCGTCGTCGGGCTCGGCTGGGTGCTGGGCCTCGGCCTGCTCACCCGTCGGCGGCGCTGAGCTCCAGGACGATCACGTCTGGCCGCGCGAAGAGCCGCAGCGGGACCTCGACGAGGCCCAGGCCCCGAGAGACGAAGAGCACCCCGCCATCGAGGTCGTAGCGGCCACCGGGGTGAGCGGCCCCAAAGGCGCCCGGCACCCAGACCGGACGCCCGCCCGGCATGGCCACCTGGCCACCGTGGGTGTGTCCGGCAAAGCAGAGCTCGACCCTCCCCCGCAGGTGGGTGAAGCCCTCCGGCGCATGACAGAGGCCGATGCGCAGATCGGCATCCCCGGTTCCCGCCAGCGCGTGCGTGGCGTCTGGCGCCCCGGTGTGGGTCTCGTCCAGGCCGACCACCGCGACGCCGGCCCACGGCGCCGGGAGCCGGACCGCCTCGTTGACCAGGGGGTGGACCTCGACGCGACGGAGGTGCCGCTCGAGGCGGTCGTGGTGTGTCCAGAGGTCGTGGTTGCCCCAGACCAGCAGCCGGGTGGGCGCCGAGATCTGCCCGAGGATCTCGGCCACCTCGGCACAACGCGCCTCGGTGGCCTCGAGGTAGACGAGGTCTCCGCCGACACAGAGCAGGTCGAGCTCGGCGGCATCGAGGGCGGCGGCGGCGGCGTCGAGCAGCGGGCGTGGGGTGAGGGGGCCCACGTGGAGATCGCTGAGGAAGCCCACCCGCAGCGGAGGCGTGCCGGGGGGAAGGAGCGCGAGCTGGTGGCGGACCACCTCGACCGCGCAGGCGGGCGGGACACGCGCCCAGAGCCTCGCGGGCCAGTCTCCCCTGTAGACACGGGTAAGCGTGCGCTCGGAGAGCCCGCGCAGCCGCGAGTAGCGACGTCCACGGGGCGCAGCCGCCGCTCCCTCTTGGCGCGGGTCGTTCCGTGCAAAGCTTTGGGACGGAGGCGCCGTGCGCTGGGTCCGCTTGTACCGTGGCTTCGACATCGCCGAGGCCCACCTCGTTCGTGACTGGCTCGTCGACCGCGGGCTAACCGTGCAGCTCCGTGGTGAGCACCTCGCCAGCACCGCCGGCATGATCCCCAGCTACGACGCCTGCCCCTCGGTGTGGGTCCCCAAGGCCGAAGAAGACGCCGGCCTGGCCGCCATGAGCGACTTCGACGCCGCCAGCAACGCTCCCGACGCCGCTCCATGGGTCTGCCCAGGGTGCATGTCCGAGAACGACGGACACTTCGGCAGCTGCTGGAAGTGCTCGGCCGATCGCCCAGGCCTCCAGACCCAGGGCGCCTGACACACCCTCAGCCAGCCTCGGCCCGCCGCTTGATGCCCAGCAGCAGCTCCTGGGCAGAGCCGTAGGCCAAGCGCTTGCGGAGCCACTCAGGCCCGCCGCCCTCCACGGCGGCCTCCGCCCGGTAGACGATGCGGCTCCCCGCACCGCTGGCGTAGACCTGGTAGCTGCCCTTGGCGTGCTCGATGCCGTTGTCCTTGGCCGGATCGAGGTCGTAGACACACCAGCCGAGGGCGACGTCGTAGTCGTAGCGGGTGTGGAAGGACACGCTGTAGACGGTGATCCCGAGCTCCCAGCGCGCCCCCATCTGACCCGGTGTGTCCAGGTAGACCTCGGCCGACTTCAGCGCACCGATGTCGTCGATGCGGGCGGGCAGATCCATCACGGCGGCCATGGTCGCAGCGGGCGTGGCGGCCACATCCACCATCGAGGTGGACCCGTCCTTGCGGTACCGCACGACCACCTCGGCGGCCGCCAGCGACGCCGCTTCCTCCGGGCTGATCTCCAGCTCTGTGGGCACGGGCGGCAAGGCGAAGGCAGCGCTCAGGACGGTGAGCAACAGGGTCATCGAGGCTTCCCCGGGGTCGACTCCTGACCCGGCTATCGCGCAGAGTAGTCCTCGCCGGCCCTGGCATGCTCTGGAAAGATTAGATCCCCGGACGCCACCGGTCCCACACCATCTCCGCACCCCCACTAGGGACTCCGGGCGGTCCAGTGGCGCCCAGGGATCATCCACACACCACGACCCACCGGTCGGAACAGCAGGCCTCCACCTGAAGAGGAATGCGAAAATAAATTCGTGAGCGAGCCAGCCCCTCCCGATGACCCCGACTCCCAGGACGAGATCGTCGCCGCCCTGCGCGCCGAGCTCGCCCAGGCACGAGCCTCGGTGCTGGCCCTCCGCGCGCAGCTCAGCCCCGATCCCGACGACGCGGCAGCCCTGGCGCTCAGCGCCTGGTCGACCGCCCCCAATGCGGACGCGGCAGGCGCCCTGCGCCGGGCCCTGAACCGTCCCCTCAGCTGGTCGTGGGGTGCCCTGAACGCCCCTCTGGGACCCATCGCCACCCACGGAGAGTGGCTGGCCGTGGCCGAGGCCCAGAGCCCACGCACCCTGTCGAGCGGCCCACGGGTCCGGGTCCGACACCTCCCGAGCGGCCAGATCCGCCGCGCACAGTTCCAGCCCGGCGCCCTGACCGACCTCGCCTTTCGCCCATCACCCACAGACGACGAGAGCCGGCCCACCGAGCTCCTCGCCAGCCTGGCTCACCTCGGCATCGCCCGTCTCGACCTCGACGCCGGCAGCTGGCGGACCCTGGGCGTGACCATCGACGCCACGGTCGAACGGCTCCTGCCGCTGCCCGATGGCCGCCATGTCGTGGCCGGCACCAGCCGCGGTGACATCCTGGTGCTCGACCTCGACGCGCCCGGGCAAGGCGTGCGCCACCGCACGGGCACCGGAGCGATGATCTCGGCGCTGGCGCTGGACGACCGCTGGCTGTGGGCGGGAGACAAGGCCGGCCAGCTCTGGCGCCTGCCCCGCGCCCGACTCCTCGAGGACGGCCTGACGCCGGCGACCCTCGGCGAGCTCGGCGGCGCCGTGGTCGGCATGGCGCGGGTCGGCACGGACCTCTCGGTGCTCACCACCACGCACCTGGCCCGAGGCTCGGCGCAGGAACTCGACCTCGACCTCATGGCCGTCGAGGCCCTGCATGCCCCAGCCACCGCTCTGGCGAGGGACCGCGAGGATGCCCTGTGGACCGGGGGCGCAGGGCCGTGCGCCCTCGCGCACTGGAGCGACGACACCGCCACCCGCGTGGGCGCAGCCTCCAGGGTGGGCGGCCTGGCGGGGAGTCCCTCCGGCCTGGTCAGCGCACACGCCGACGGGGTGGTTCGGGGCTGGACCCCTGGCGGCGAGCCCCGGTGGATGGCCTCCGCGCCCCCGCGTGAGGAGGGCGGAGCCGAGGCCGACGGGGCCGAGGCAGTCGCCACCAGCCCTGCCGGCGACCTGCGCGCGGTGGGCGGCCCGGGGGGCCAGGTACACATCGAGGACGCCGTCACCGGCGAGGGCGTCGGCTTCACGGCCCCAGCCCTGGGCCGCGACCTGGCCGGCCAGCCCGAGTCCATCGCCGCCCTCGCCTTCAGCCAGGACGCAGGCTCCCTCTGGATCCTGCCCCGCACCGGTCCCGCCTGGGTGGCCCCGGTCGCAGGTGGAGTCCCGCGACAGGTGCCACGACCTGCGGGCACGGCCAGCGGGGCGATCGCCTGGGCCCCCGATGGGCAGACCCTCCTGGTGGGCGTCGGCCCAGACGTGGTCGGGCTCGTGCCGTGGACCGGCGAGGTGCGCGGGCGGCTGCTGGGAAGCGGCGCCGCGATCACCGCGCTGGCGGTCGACCTGGCGGGCACGACGGTCTGGACCGGAGACGCCGACGGGGCGCTCCGACCGTGGTCACTGCTCGCGCAGCAACCCTACGGAGACCCCGTGAATCCCGGGCTCGGTGCAGTGCGCAGCATCGACTGGACGCCTGGCGCCGACAAGCTGGAGGCCACCTGCAAGCAGGGCTCGAGGACCGTGCTGGCCACCACCGAGGCATGGGCGGACGCCGTGAAGCAGCAGATCGCCCAGGCCCTCCCAGAGGCCTGAGCCAGACGGTCGTGGGCGTCAGGTGCGCAGACCGCCCAGATAGCGGAAGCCGGCAGCCATGCGGACGCCGTGCCAGGAGCAGCGCTCCCCGTCGACGAGCCGAAGCTGGCCGCGAGAGAGGCCCTGTGCGACGAGCTCGTCGATGTGCTTGTCGCCGAAGGGGAAGGGCTCGCTGCTGAGCAGGATCTGGTCGGCTGGGAGCAGGTCGGCCAGCTCCACGGTGGGGTAGCGGTCCGAGAGCGGCCCGAAGACGTTCCGCCCGCCGGCCTCGGCGAGCATGGCTGCGATGAAGGTGTCGTCGTTGACGGCCATCCAGGGCTCTCGCCAGATGAGGTAGGCGTAGGTGAAGGGGCGAGCGACCAGCGCCGCGCGGGCGGCCTCGATCTCGGCGGCGTGAGCCTCAGCGGCCTCGGGAGCGCCGACGAGCCGGCCCACGTTGCGCAGATCGGCAATGGCATCGTCGACGGTCCGGGGAAAGGCCACGTAGAGCGGCCACCGGGACTCCAGCCAGGCGAACATCTCGCGGGTGTTCTCCTCGGCATTGCCGATGACGAGGTCGGGCTGGAGGGCCTCGATGCGCTCCTCCACCAGGTCCTTGGTGCCGCCGACCTTCACGATCTCTTCGAGCTGTTCGCGGGGGTGCACACAGAAGCGGGTGATGCCGACCACGCGGTCGCCGAGGCCCAGAGCGAAGAGCGTCTCGGTGGTGCTGGGCACCAGGGAGACGATGCGACGAGGCGGCGTGGGCAGCGAGACCTCGATGCCTCGGCCGTCGGTCACTGTGATCACGGTCCCTCCGAGCCCGGGACGCTACCGGGCCCTTCTGCCCACAGACGCCTCAATCGACGACCGGGCGTGGCCACCTGCGAGGCGAGGGTGGCCAAAAAGTAGCACTCAGGTCGTGGCGGCCTTAATATATGAAGGCCTCATCATATGAACCATTCATCATGCGAGAAGAGCATGGCCCACTCCCATGGACACAGCCACGGGCACAGCCACGCGACGGGGCGCAGTCCCATCCCCGCCCTGCGCTGGGCGTTGATCCTCAACGGCATCTTCCTGATCGTCGAGCTCATGGTGGGGCTGATCACCGGCTCTCTCGCGCTCCTCTCCGATGCAGCCCACATGGTGAGCGACGTGGCCGCCTTGGCCCTCGCCCTGGGCGCCGCCCATCTCTCGCTGCGCGCCGCAGACGCCATCCGCACCTACGGCTGGCGCCGCGCCGAGACGCTGGGCGCCTTCGTCAACGGCATCGCCCTGATCCTGGCTTGCGGGATCATCCTCAAGGAGAGCGTCGAGCGCCTCATCGGCGACACCCCCGACGTGGCTGCGCTGCCCGTGCTCCTCGCCGGAGCCATCGGCCTGGCCATCAACCTCGGCAGCGCCTTCTTCCTCGCCCGCTCCGATACCGACAACCTCAACGTGCGGGGCGCCCTGCTCCACATGCTGGCCGATGCGCTGGGCTCGGTGGGCGCCATGGTGGCCGCCGTGGGCCTCTACTACGGCTACCCCGTGGCCGACCCCCTGGCGGGCCTCCTCATCGGGCTCGTGGTGCTC
>JAERSX010000462.1 GCA_016845285.1 Deltaproteobacteria bacterium
TCCCCCCGTCGAGTTCTGTGGATCGATCTACGAGCGTGACACGATCTCGGTGACCTGTGGCGAGTCTTCGTTGGACGACCTCACACCGCTGGCGGAGCTCGAGGACCTCGTCGAGCTCGATCTCACGGGCACGCAGGTCTCGGATGTCACCCCCATCGCAGGCCTCGCAGCGCTGGAGGTCCTCGGTCTCGGTCAGACCCCCATGTCCGACACCACTGTGCTGGCGGGCATGGCGAGCCTGAGAGGCGTGGACCTCCACCAGACTCAGGTCGTGGCTGTGGGTGCGCTGGCTGGCCTGACCCAGCTGGCGTCCCTGAACCTGGAGGGCACGCAGGTCGCCGACATCGGTCCACTGGCTGGCCTGACCCAGCTGGCGTCCCTGAACCTGAGGGGCACGCAGGTCGCCGACATCGGTCCACTGGCTGGCCTGACCCAGCTCACGCTGCTCGACCTGAACGGGACCATGGTGTCCGACATCAGTGCGTTGTCTGGCCTGACCCAGCTCACGCTGCTCGACCTGAACGAGACCATGGTGTCGGACGTCGGCGCGTTGGCTGGCTCGTCTCGTCTCTCCACGCTCAGGCTGGGCGGCACCAGCATCTCCGATGTGGAGGTGCTGACCGGCATGACCGAGCTCGTCGAGCTCGATCTGAAGGGCACTGGGGTGGCGAAGGTCGATGCGCTGGCGGGGCTGACGCAGCTCGAGCAGCTCGACCTGGACGGCACCATGGTGTCCGACGTGAGTGCGCTGTCGGGGCTGACGCGCATGTCTGAGCTCAGGCTCCCCAAGGCCGTGACCGACATCAGCGCGTTGTCGGCGATGACCGAGATGTCCGTACTCCGCCTGGACTGCCGTGGATACGGTGCCGACTCCCAGGACTCGGTGTCGGACATCGGCGCCTTGGCGGGCATGACCGGGCTCACCGAGCTCCACCTGTGTACCCAGGACGTGTCCGACATCAGCGTGCTGGCCGGCCTGACCGAGCTCACCTCGCTCCGCATCGGGGGCCCGGACCCCTGGACCCGTGGCGCCCCCCTCAGCGACATCAGCGTCCTACCCAAGCTGACCAAGCTGGAGGAATTGAACCTCAGCTACACCGCCGTCTCCGACCTCTCCCCCCTCGAAGAGATGACGGGGCTCACGGCCCTCGATCTGGGCTTCACCAAGGTGTCGGACCTCAGCGTCCTCTCCGGGCTCACGGGCCTCGAGTCCCTCCGCATCGGTGGCCTCGCCGTGTCCGACATCGGCGTGCTGTCCGGGTTGGAGGACCTCACCGAGCTCATGCTGAACAGCACCAAGGTGTCCGACCTCGGCCCGCTGGCCGGTCTGCCGAAGCTCGAGTCCCTCGACCTGTACTGGACGAAGGTGACGGACGTGAGCCCCCTGGCCGGCCTGACGACGCTCACCCGTCTCAACCTCCACCGGACCAAGGTGTCCGACCTCCGCCCCTTGGCTGGCCTGAAGCTGCTCACCTACCTGGACCTGACGAGCACCCAGGTCTCGGACATCAGCACTCTCGGCGAGCTGCCCCAGCTCGCCGAGCTCGATCTCCGCTACTCCCAGGTGTCCGATCTCAGTGCCTTGTCGGGCACGAAGCAGCTGAGGTCGCTCAAGCTCAGGGGAAGCCGGGTCACCGACCTCAGCGCCCTGTCCGGCATGACGGAGCTCGAGGTGCTCCACGTCGGCCGTCCGGTCACCGACATCACCGCCTTGCGAGACCTGCGAGGGCTCACCGAGCTGAACCTGGAGGAGACCCGCGTGCGAGACATCAGCGGGCTCGATAACCTTGATCAGCTCGAGGTTCTCTACATCGCCTGGAGTCCGATCTCCGACATCAGCGTGTTGGCGAAGCTACCGAAGCTCCAGAAGCTCACCCTTGGCAGTCAGGTGACCGACATCAGCGTGTTGGCGAACCTGTCCCAGCTCAGATGGCTCATGCTCTATTGCGAGGTGACAGACCTCGAGCCACTGTCGGGGCTCATGAAGCTCAGCTACCTCCACGTCGGGTCGGCCTCGACGCCCAAGTCCGAGGTCGCGGCCATCCGGGAGAAGCTCCCCCTCCTGGACTGATGGGCCACCACGGGTGGGGAAGATCTGCTCGTGATGCGAGGCCAGCCAACGCTAGAAGCACACCGACTGGATCAGCTTGTCGGCGGGGAGGAGCAGGTCTCCTGCCTTGCTCAGCTCTGCCTCGACCTGTCGCAGGTCGGTGGCCAGTTGGTCGGCTGCCACAGCGGCCTCTCCGGTGAAGCCATAGTTCTGTACATCGAGCATGGAGTGTTCGAGGCCCGAGACGCCGTGGTAGCCGACGTACACGTTCAGGAAGTTTCGGGTGTTCCAGCGATCCCAGCGACTCACCTGGTCGAAGCCGAAGGGGGTGTCCAAGCTGTCGGGCACCCGATAGAAGCCGTGCTTGCCTGCGAGGGGGGCGTAGCTTCGATGGTCGGCTGCGTGCACCACCCCGACCTGCCAGATGAACGCTGACAGGACGTCGACACGCTCGAGCTGACCGATGCCGGGTACGGGACCTTCGAGCTGGGCCAGGAGCTCGGCCCACGCGTCGTCTTCGATCAGGGGATCGACGGCCTCCACGAAGCGTCGAATCGGGGGATACCAGGCCGAGAGGTATCGGTGGTAGCGCAGCCTGGTGTCGAGCTGCTTGGGGCGGGCGATGTGGGCAGCGAGATCGGCGTAGTCGGCACCAGTGTTGATCAACACCCCATCGCGAAATTCGTCGACACGGGTTGCGACAGCGGCGTAGGGGTGGGTCCAGAACCACTTCCGCTCGGGTCCGTTGTCGGTAGACTTGTTCTCCCAGAGGCCGGCATAGTTGATGCGGGCGGTGAACCGCACATGAGGTGCCAACAGGCGAGCCAGCACGGAGTCGGAGCTGCTCAGGAAGCTGACGGCGTTGACCATGTTGCATGGCAGGTGGAAGTGCACCCAATTGTGCAGTCCGCCGGGGACGTAGTTGGCCCACCACGCCACCGCGTGGGCCAGCGCGCGCTCGAAGTGGGGGTCCCCGGCGCGTAGGGTGGTGCCGTCGGAGGCCATGATGACGAGATCTCGGCCCTCCAGGTCGTAGGACAGGGCGTCGATGGCGCGGGTCTGGAAGCTGATGTAGGTGTGTGCCGAGAAATCGAAGACCCAGCGACCGTCCACTTCTTCGGCCAGATAGCAGCCTGGTGTCGTGGTCAGCAGGTCGAACAGTCCGTCGGCATCAACGGGGGACGGAGGGTCGAGGCCGAACAGGGCGTCGGCGAGGGCGTCGGTGAGCCCTGTCGACATCGGCTCGACGTACGCAGGTCCGCGCCAGGTCAGGAAGTCGAGGCTCTCCGCCGCACTGGGCTCCCCGATGACGCGAATGCCTTGCTCTGGCACGTCTCGCATCTGGGGGTGGCGTTGACTCTCGACGTTGGCCCTTGCTTCAGAGGATGCTCTACGCATCTTGCTCTTGATCATCCAGCGGTAGGGTTGAATGGCGACACGGAGTGCTCCGCGCACGGCGCGATGGGGCAGACTCAAGGGTCCTCCAGTGATGACGATGGGTCTGTTTGGCAGTGTCGAAGACGGTGGTCATGGTACCGCGCGGTCGGTTGTGGTGGGCGTGGCCGTTGAGGTCTTCGGCACGAGGAGTTCGTGGAGCTTTGTGTTCTCCTCTGGTTAGGTTGCTTGAAGGTGCGAAACACGACCCCGAGGCTGTGCTATTGTCGGGCGAGATCGAGGCGCAGAGTGAGCACATGTCGTTGCACCAAGACAACCCCTGCCAGGGCGAGGGGCGGCTCTTCCTGCTCGAAGCCGCTGTGAGTTGAGGAGGAATCATGCCCCGAATACAAGAGTTCGAGCTCTCGACCGACGCCTCGCCCGAGGAGGTGGCGGC
>JAERSX010000463.1 GCA_016845285.1 Deltaproteobacteria bacterium
GTGACCAACGTGCGCCCGATGCCATGGACCCTCCTCCGGTCTAGCTTAGCTCGTGAACACGCGGCCCCCTGTACGCGGTCCAGCAGTCCCAGGCGGTTAGCTCCGGCCTCCATGATCGACACCGCCGTGGCCATCGTCCTGCCCGCCTTGCTCGCGGGGCTCGTGGCGGTCGCCGCCACCCTGGCCATCGAGCGCTGGGGAGGGGTGGTCGGCGGCCTCCTCGGAAGCCTCCCCACCACCATCGTGCCCGCCTCGATCGGCATCTGGGCGACGAGCCCGGACCAGGGAGCCTTCGCCGACGCCATGGGTGCGGTGGGCCCCGGCATGTTCCTGGACGCGGGCTTCCTCTACCTGTGGCGCTTGCTGCCACCGCACCTGCCGACGCGAGGCCGCCTCGGCTGGATGATCACCCTCAGCATCACCGCCTGGCTCGGGGGAGCCGTGCTCATCGTCGGCGGCATGGGGGCGCTCCGCGGGCAGGGCTTCTCCATGCTGAGTCTGGGCACGCTGGTCACCGTGGGCCTCGTGTTCTTCGGGCTCATCGCCACGTGGCACCCCCGCCCCGCGCCACCGGGATCGCGCCGGGTCGCCCCCGCCGTGCTCCTGGCGCGGGCAGTGCTGGCCGCAGTGGCCATCGGCACCTCGATCTGGATCGCCAAGGTGGGGGGCGGGCTCGCGGCGGGCGTGGCCAGCGTCTTTCCCGCCATCTTCATCACCACCATGGTGGCCCTGTGGATCTCGCAGGGCGAGCAGGTCCAGGGCGGCGCGGTGGGCCCCATGATGCTGGGGGCCTCGTCGGTCGCAGCCTTCGCCTTGTTGAGCGTGCTGGCCTTCCCCGCGCTGGGCCTCGCCCTCGGCGCTGTGGTCGCCTGGCTCGGGGCCGTCGCGCTGACCTCGCTCCCCGCCTACGCCTGGGTGCGCTGGAGGCAGGCCTCAGGGAGCAGCCTCAGCTGATGCGCCAGTTCCGGGCGCGGCTCTCGAGGTAGCGCGCCACGGCGATGGTGAGGTGATCGTTGCCGGGGGCGGAGATGACCTGGGTGCCCATGGGAAGCCCGGTGGGGTCGAAGCCCACGGGGATCTGGGTGACCGGGAAGCCGAGGACGTTGAAGATCGCGGCCTGGGTCCACCCCATGGACTTGAAGCCGGAGCGCCCGTGACGCGGCGCCGGAACGTTCATGGCAGGAAGCATCATGACGCCGTCGTCGCCCATGGCGTCGAGCATCTCGCTGCGCAGCGTCTCCAGCTGACGCCCCAACCGACCACCGTGGCCCGGGGTGAGCGTGCTGAGGCGCTCGCGGGCCACCATCAGGAAGCCCGGCAGGTTGGAGGCGGCCAGACGGCCCACCTGGCCCATGCCCTCCTTGCGGCGGGCACCATCACCGAGCATGCCGGTGAGCCCGAGGCTGGCGGCTTCGTCGATGGCGGAGCTCCAGATCTCGAAGGCCCGCTCCAGGGCCGCGAAGCGCTGGAACTTGAAGGCGGCCCCGTGCTCGACGAGGAGGTTCACACAGACCTGCTGACAGACACGGAGGTCGTCACGGATCTCGTGGACGCCGTCTTCGGGGATGTCGAGGACGCTGATGGCCGAGGGGTCGAGGTCGAGATCGGCGCCGAGGCTCCCCGCCACACAGCTGCTGTCCTCTCCGTCGGGACCGGCCATGATGCGCAGCAGGAAGAGCAGGTCGTCCGCGCGGCGTGTCAGGGGCCCCACACCCACGAAGCGATCGGCCTCGCCGCCGGGCAGCGGGTGCACACCGGTGACCGGCACGGTGCCTGCGGTGGCCTTGTGGGCATAGGTTCCGCAGAAGAATGCAGGCACGCGGATGCCGCCGTTGACGTCGGCTCCGATCCCGAAGGGAGAGGCTCCGGCGCCCACCAGCGCGGCCTCGCCGCCAGCACCGGGTCCCGCCATGCAGCGGCTGTCGTAGGGGTTGTCGGTGCGACCGTACGCGCTGCTCTCGGTCTCGAGGCCGATGGCGATCTCCCCTACATTGGTCACGGCGAGCACGATGCCGCCGGCGGCGCGGAGCCTGGCCACGGCGGTGGCGTCGCGCTGGGCGATGACGTCCTTGCGGGCGGCACGGCCACCCGAGTGCGGCATGCCCTCTACGGCCACGCCTTCCTGCACGGTGAAGGGAACGCCGAGCAGCGGCGGCAGATCCCCGCCGTCCGCGACCTGGGCGTCGGCCGCCTGTGCCTCCTTGCGGGCCGCTGCGAAGCGCTCGACGGCGACCGCATGGACCGCCGGTTCGACCTCTTCGATTCGGGCGATGTGGGCCTCGACGACGTCGAGCGCAGAAGCCTCGCCGCCGCGGATCTTCGCGGCCAGCTGTTGGGCGGACAAGGACAGCAGATCACTCACGGATGCCTCGCAGGAGCCGACTCTCGGGCTCGCCGGCCGGCGACCTTAATCGGTTCCCCGAAGGCGCGGAGTGGTGCCGCCGAGGAAGCGGTGGATGGCGAGGGCCTTGACCACGTGACCGGCCCCCTGCGCCGGATCGCCGAGGTGCCAGGAGACCGACCAGCTGTCGCGCTCCGGCAGCGACGAGAGATCGAAGAATGCGGGCAGCTTGGCGATCACCTCGGGCGCCGACAGGATGGCCTCGGCCAGCTCTGGCGTGGTGCCCAGCAGCTCCTCCCAGGTGCCCCCCGTCTGTGCGGCGAAGCCCCAGGGCGGGTCCAGGAAGAGCGCGGCGTCGGACCAGGCTTCACACGCCTCGAGCATCGCCTCGGGCACACGGCCGTCCACCACCTGGGCGCTCACGCCGGCGTGGTCGAGGTTGGCTCGCAGCAGGTGCCGACGCTGGTGGTCCGGCTCGATGCACAAG
>JAERSX010000464.1 GCA_016845285.1 Deltaproteobacteria bacterium
GCTCGTTGGGCGGTGCATCCGACACGGCGAAGAGGCGCGCGAGACCCTGGATCCGGTCGTCCTTGTCACCCAGCATCAGCTCGGCGCCGTACCCGAAGTTGGGGCGGATCTGGGAGTCGATGCCCTGTAGACCATCCGAGCGGTAGTAGGGAGCGTTGACCTGGTGGAAGCCGGCGGTGCCGACGACACCGATGCCACCGGCGAGTGCCGGAGCGGATGAGAAGGCCAGGCCGGTGAGCGCGAGCCGGGTGAGATGGCGGAGCATGCGCGGAAGTCCGGGTGAAGCGATGGGGGAAGGGAGTCCGGCCGAGGTGGCCGAGGGGGAACACCGAGGGGACATAGCAGAGCAGCGGCAGGCGGCGCAAGTCTGTTCGTTTCCAGCGGGCTGAAACCCGCCTCGGAAGCCGGGCTGAAGCGCCCTTGACTTACCCTCTGGGTGTCCTCGACCGGGGCTACCGTTCACCCCGAGTTTCATCCCCTACTCGATGCCGCCGGTGTCTGGGATGAGGGCGGTGTCGCTCCCGCCGTTCCCAGAATCCCCACTACCGGAGTCGGTGTCTCCGGTGTCTCCGGTGTCGGGTGTGGCGCTCCCTTCCAGGAGTTCGAAGTCGAGGCTTCCACTGGAGCCGTGGCTGTTGGTGATTCGCAATGGCTGGTTGCCTGGATCGCCGGCCGGAAGAACCACTGTGATGGATTCGTCGCAGGTGCTGTCACACGTGAGATCGCAGGCGGGGCAGTCACCGCAGCCGGAGCAGCTGTAGGCGGACCGGCATTCGTCGCAGTCCCCGCAGTCCACCCGGTCGAGTGAGGTGATCTCTGCGCGCTCGGGGCCGAAGGTGACCGCCGTGTCGAAGTCGCTGGTGAGCGGACTCGCGGAGATGAGCACCGTGCTTCCGGGCTCTCCCGCGCCGGGTTCCACCGCGCTGATCTCGACGGAGCAATCGGGAGCGATGGTGACCAGCTCGGTGATGCAGCCGCCGAGCGACGCGGCCAGCAGGCTGGTGAGCAGGACACGGCCCTGCGGAGGACGGGACAAGGAGGGCAGCATCAGAAGTCGCTGGTCAAGAGGTCTTCGGTGGTCATCTGGCCGATCTCGACGACCTCATTGGTTGGGGCGGTGCCACGGAGCATCGGCATGACCCGGCCTCCGTGTGCAACGCGGCCCGTGGTCTCGTCGATGGCGACCATGTCCACCCCAGGGATGGCTGGGAAGCGCTTGTCGTCGGCCTTGGGCGCCGCCTCCTTCATGTATTCCATCCACACCGGCATTGCTGTCTGGCCGCCAGTGAATGAGGTGCCCATGGAGCGCGGGGTGTCGAAGCCTACCCAGGCCGAGCTGATGACCTCGGTGTTGTAGCCCACGAACCAGGCGTCGTAGAAGTCGTTGGTGGTGCCGGTCTTGCCGGCGACGTGGAGCCCCAGGCGGTTGGTGCGTGCCGCGGTGCCGCCAGTGGCGACCTCCCGGAGCAGCCAGTGGGCGATGCCGGCAACGGAGGGGTCCATGACCTCTGGCCAGCCCCCTTCGGGTGCCTGCCAGGACTCGATGACGGTGCCGTCCCGGTCGACCACGCGGTCGATGGTGTGGTCGGTCACGAGCTTGCCGTAGGTGGCGAAGACGCTGTACGCGCGCGAAAGCTCGACCATGGTGAGCGAGCTGGAGCCGAGACCCATGCTGAGGTCACAGGTCCGACACCACTGCTGGCCGTCGGCGTCGCGACGGGCATCGAGGCAGGGGTCGGTCTCTGGCCAGTCCTCGATGGGCAGCCAGTCACAGACGCGCAGGTTCACATCGCAGCTGTGGCACCAGGGTTCGCCGTCGATCATCTGAGCCTCGTCCAGACACGAGAACGAGGTGCCGACCCGTTCCTTGACTCCATCGATGTTGAGCTCGGGCGGCTCGGCACGGACGAGGGGGCAGGAGGTGGGGTCGCAGGCCTCACACCAGGCCATGCCGTCGACGGGCGAGGGGCGGAGCTCGCCGCCAGGGCAGTCGCTGTCCGCGGGCACGTGTTTGCGAGTGCACGAGGGCGTGTCGTAGCCGATGCGGAGCGTGGGGCCGGCGAGCTCATAGACCGGGTCGAGGCCGATCTTGTCGAGCACGCGGACCGTACAGACGTTGCGACTCATCTGGAGTGCGCGCCGCAGGGTGATGTTGCCCAGGTACTCGCCGCCGTAGTTGCCGGGCTTCCAGAGCTGGTCACCGATGGTCTGGAAGACGGTCGGGGCGTCTTGCACCATGGTGCCTACGGTGAACTTCTCGGTCCCGATGGCTGCCGCGTAGACGATGGGCTTGATGGTCGAGCCCACCTGGCGCCGGGCCTGGGTGACGCGGTTGAACTCGCTCTCCTCGAAGTCGACGCCGCCCACCATGGCCAGCACCGCTCCGTCGGAGAGCCGGTAGGAGTAGAAAGCGCCCTCGAGCTCGGGCTTCTGGTAGACCCTGGCCACTGCGCTGACCTCGGCCCGCTCCAGCTTCTTGGTCTCGTCGATCGCGGTGTGATCGAGGGCCTTGACGTCGACCTGGACCTTGTCGCCGCGCTTCAGCACATTGGTGAGGTCATTCTGGCGACGGTACTTCCAGCTCCGCTTGGGGTTGGGCGTGTACATCCAGGTGGACCATGCCAAGGGCACGACCACCTCGTGGGATCCGATGCCCACGACGGCGTGGCTCTTGGCCACCGACAGCACCACCGCCTCGTAGCGTCGGTCGACCTGGAGGATCGAGCGCGGGGGTACTGGGCCGTAGCCTCCGCGGGTGCCCTCGGGCCCCTCGGTGGGACCCACCCGCAGGCTGGCCTTGGAGATCTCGTCGCGCAGGACCTCTTCCTGGGCTGCGAGGATTCCAAGAATGTCGACCTCGTCGGCGGCCTCGGTTGTCCCGCGCCAGCCCACCCTGTTGTCGGCCAGGGTGACGTTGGCGCGAACGGCCTCCTGGGCCACCTTCTGGAGCTTGAGATCCGCGGTGGTGTGCACGATGAGACCATCGTTGTAGATCTTGTCGAAGCCGTAGGTGTCGACGAGGTACCGGCGCACGTGCTCGGTGAAGTAGGGCGCTTGGGTCAGGAAGTCGTCGGTGCGGGGGGCGATCTCGACGAGCTCGGCCTGAGCTGCGGCCTTCTCGTCGGCCGTGATGTAGCCCTTGGCTTCCATCTGGCCGAGCACGTAGCCTTGCCGGGCCCGTGCTTTGTCCCAGTGCCGATGGGGAGAGTAGTCACTGGGACGCTGAGGCAGGCCCGCGATGATGGCGGCCTCGGCCAGGGTGATGTCCTTGGCGTCTTTTCCGAAGTAGACCCGCGAGGCCGCCTCGACGCCGTAGGCACCTGAGCCCAGGTAGATCTGGTTCAGGTACAGGTACAGGATGTGGTCCTTGTCGAAGGCCTGCTCGATGCGCCGGCTGAGCAGGATCTCCCGAATCTTGCGCTCGTAGGTCTTCTCGTTGCTCAGGAGGAAATTGCGGGCGACCTGCATGGTGATGGTCGACGCACCCTGTGCCTTGCGGCCCTTCACCAGGTTGCGGCCGATGGCCCGGAGGATGCCCTCGTAGTCCACACCACCGTGGGTATAGAAGTTGGCGTCCTCGGCGGCGATGAAGGCGTTCTTGAGATGGTCCGGCATCTGGTCGAGGGGGATGACATACCGTCGCTTCTCGTAGATCTCTCCCAGCAGCTCGCCGTTGCGGTCGTAGACCTCGGTCACCGTGGGAGGCTCGTACTCGCCCAAGGCCTCGATGGTGGGGAGACCCTGGCTGTAGAACCAGACCACCCCGAAGAACACGGCGGCTCCGGTCACGACGGATGCGCAGCCCGCCGCGCCGGACATGCCGCTCAGGCGCACCAGCCAACGGAAGATGCCGCCCTTCTTCTTCTTCTTGGGCTTCTTTGCTCTCTTCGCTCCCGTCGCGCTCGGGGCCGTCCTCTGGTTGGAGGCGAGGGGGCGCTTGCTCGCTGGTCTGTTCGCCATCGGGCGCGTCCGACTGCTCGGAGTCGATGGTGTTCCCGCGGTGGTCGGGGCGAGGGGTACCGCGCTCGTGGCTGTCTGGGGAGCTGTGGTGGCCGCCGGAATCATGGGCCGGGTGGCGTCTGGCCCCTTGGTGATGGGCGGAACCCGCGGTGGGGGGGGCGCGGCTGGTCGATCCTCCCGACCGCTGTCGGCGCTGCTGGCGTCGGGGTCTGCGTGCGGGTCGCTGAAGCGCTTTCCCCTCGCTCGCAGCTTCGCGACCATGCCGGATGGGTAGCTGATGGCCAGAACACGTCCACAACGGCTGCACTGCACCTCTGTGCCGGGCACGGGGTACGGCTCGCTGAGGCGGTATGGATGGCCACAGTGGGGACAGGTGATCTTGAGGGCCATGCCGAGGTCCCGGGGAACGGCGTCCCCTACCGAGGGGGGGCGTGCGCGTCAACGTGCCAGGGGTGGACTGCCAGGCTGCCCTTCGCCCGGGCACTCACGCGCGTTGACACCGAGCGGAAGGGAACCATACTGTTGAGTGAGGGTCGGCCATGGTGGTTGCCCAGGAGCGTGGATGCCCAGCTTGGTGAAGCACGCCGTCCTCATGGGCCTGGCCCTTCCATCCACCGTGCTGGCCTACCACTTCGTGGCGTCACGGGCGGCTGCAGACGGGGACTCGGTCCAGGTCACAAAGCAGATCGTCGATGCGGTGGGCGATCTCACCCTCGGCAGCGATCACGATCTGGCCTACCTCGAGCTCCTCGAGCGTGACCTCTTCCTGGTGGAGGACCGCTACGTCGAGCCGGATCGTCTCGATCCGGAGATGATGTTCGATGGTGCCCTCGACGCTGTGGAGCGCAGCCTCTCGCAGGTCTTGTTCGTGCGCCAGCCGGCCGGGCGTCGCCTGCAGGTGATGGTGGGGAGCTACTCGACCACCCTGCTCCTGGAGCCCATCGACGATCTCGACGATGTGCTCTCCGAGCTGCGCCGTGTCGCGATGGTGCTCGATCAGCATCTGGACGCCGACGTCGATCGGGCCCAGGTCGAGTACACGATGGTCAACGGGGCGCTCTCCACCCTCGATCCACACACCCTGCTGCTGCCCCCTGCGGACGCCCGCGAGATGGACGCGGACAACGAGGGGGAATTCGGGGGCCTGGGCATCGAGATCTCCGTCAACGACGGCCGGCTCATCGTCAAGCAGCCCCTCGACGACACGCCCGCCTCCCGCGCCGGCCTGGAAGCCAACGACCACATCGTGCGCATCGAGGACGAGAGCACGATCAACATGGATCTCCAGGACGCCGTGAGTCGTCTGCGGGGGCCCGTGGGGAGCGACGTCACCATCCGAGTCGACCGCAAGGGCTTCAACACGCCCGTGCCGTTCACCATCACTCGAGGCAAGATTCCCCTGAATCGGGCGGAGGGCGAGCTCCTCGAGGGCGACATCGGCTACATCCGAATCAAGCAGTTCAACGGATTCGCGGCGGACGACACCGCCGATCAGCTGGCACGCTTCCGCAGAGAGTCCGCCGGACCCGGCATCGTGGGCCTGATCCTCGATCTCCGCAGCAACCCTGGCGGGTACCTGCACATGGCCAAGGAGGTCTCCGACCTCTTCTTGGACGAGGGCGACATCGTCACCACCGTCGAGGGTGGACGTTCTCCGCATCGGGAGACCGAGAGCGCCAAGAACGCCGGCACCGAGCCCGACTACCCCATCGTGGTGCTGGTGAACGGCAACAGCGCCAGTGCCTCGGAGATCGTGGCCGGCGCCCTACGCAACCGGAAGCGGGCCGTCATCATCGGTGAGCGCACCTTCGGGAAGGGGTCCGTGCAGCATCTCTTCCGTCACCGAGACGAGAGCAAGCTCAAGCTCACCGTGGCGCAGTACCTGACCCCTGGCGATCACAGCATCCAGTCGGTGGGCATCCCGCCCGACATCCTGCTGCGCCCGAGCCTCATCGATCCAGAAGAAGACGGCGCACGGTCCCTCTACTGGCGGGAGCGCGTCGAGCGCGAGGCCGATCTGGACAAGCATCTCGAGTGGGATGCCGCCGAGCTCGAGCGCCCAGCCTACGAGGTCCGATACCTGTTGGCTGGTGGTGAAGACGCCGCCGACATCGAACGGGATCCGAAGCGAAGCTGGGAGGTCGGCTTCGCACGCGAGGTCCTGCTGGCGGCGCCGGGCTTCCGTCGGGCCGAGGTGCTCCGTGCTGCCGGAGATGTGGTGAGTCGCAGGCAGCGCGCGGAGGCGACCCGCATCGAGGAGGCCTTCGCCGAGGTCGGGCTCGACTGGACCGCGGGTGCGGCTCCCGATGTGCTGCCCGTCGACATTCACCTCGACCTCGGCGAAGACGGGGTGCTCGTCGGTGGCGAGGCCGAGGTGGTCGAGCTGGTGTTGACCAACCGCGGCGAGACGCCGCTCTACCAGCTCTCCGCGAGCCTCGAGAGCCACCACGTCGCCTTCGATGGGCGTGAGTTCTACTTCGGGCGGGTCGACCCTGGCGAGACGGTACGTGATGCTCAGGAGGTCAACATCCCCTCCGGCTATGGCCACCAGATCTCGTCGCTCGATGTGGTCCTCCGTAGCCCGGATGTGGCCGAGCTGAGCCGGGAGCAGCTTCGCGTCGAGACTCGACCGCAGCCGCTGCCTCGGTTCCGCTACCAGCTGGCCGTCGACGACAGCGAGGGTGGTGATGGCGACGGCCTGCCCGAGGCGGGTGAGGTGGTCGACCTGGTGGTGACCGTGGAGAACGTGGGCGACGGGCCCACCAGCGAGGGCTTCGTCAGGCTCAAGAACCGTGCCGGTCGCAACCTCGATCTGCAGACGGGGTCGTTCCCCCTCGGCCTGACCGAAGACGGCAGCCCCTGCGGGGGGGACCCTCTCGATTGCACGGTGAGCCTGGCGCCTGGCGAGAGGCACACTGGCCGGATCCGCTTCGAGCTGCGCGAGCTCCCCGAAGACGGCAGCTGGCCGGTCGAGCTCCAGGTGGGTGACAACGCCGCCTACGACTACGGCACGGTCTACCGCGGCGGCTTCTACGAGTACTTCCTCATCGAGGAGCGGCTGCAGCTGGCGCCCGACCTCGCGCCGGACTCTGGCTGGCGCGAGACTCCGAGTGTGGAGGTGAGCCGAGCGCCCGAGCTCCTCACCAACCTCGACGAGGTGGTGGTCAGCGGCGTTGTGCGCGATGCCCGTGGGGTCGCCGAGGTGATGATCTACCAGGGCGAAGACAAGGTCTTCTACCGGGGCGGTGGCCCAGGAGACCAGAGCCTGCCTTTCTCCGTCGACCTCACCCTCGTCGATGGCGAGAACACGCTCACGATCCTCACCCGGAACGTGTCTGGTCTGGTCTCCAGTCGCACGCTGGACACCTACCGAGAGCCACCTGCGGTCCAGGCGTCCGAGGTGCAGGACAGCGACGCCGGATAGCTCCGGGGCCTGTCGTGTCGGTCAGGCCCTCGACGTCTCTGCGGCCAGGATCCCACTCAGCTCGCTCCGAAGGCGCTCGACATCGTGGCGATAGAGCTCGGCCTTTCGACCACGGGCGCGGCGAGCTTGGTCCTTGCGCAGGGCGAGGGTGGTCGCGACCTTGATGTAGGCCCGCTGGTCCACTCCCGCAGGAGCCCAACGCTGGAGGCCACGGCGCAGGTAGGTGGTGAGGTAGTCGATGTGGGCGGCGGGCAGGCCGCCCTTCTGGGCCTCGTCCTGGAGCTCCCGGCGCAGGGTGCGGCGCTCGGACAGCAGGCAGAGCTGGAAGATGATCATCGTGATGAGGAGCTCGACCGGGAAGAGGATGAAGTCCATCATGGCCAGCTTGCCATCTGCCTCGATCTGGGCGTCGAGGGTGAGGAGCCCATTCCACAAGCCGTGAATGGCCATGGCGATGACCAGGCCCGAACCCAGCGCGAAGATCCTCACGGGCAGGGGGCGCATGCGGGCCCATCCCAGAGCAGCGCCCACGATGGCGGTGGCCGTGGCGTGCATGAGGGCGCTGTAGCAGGTGCGGATGGCCACCGTGCCTGCCCAGGCAAGGGTGCCGCCGAGAGGGTCCCAGGCAGCGGTCGAGGCCACCGTGGTGAAGTACAGGAAGTTCTCGGTCATGCCGAAGCCGAGGCCTGCCGCAGCCCCGTAGACGAAGCCGTCGGTGGTGTTGTCGAAGTAGCGAGACAGCACGACGATCAGCAGGATCATGGCCTTGGTGGGTTCTTCCACCAACGGGGCAACCACCACCGGTGACACCACGCTGGCCGCTTCTGGCCCAGCGGCCATGGCGATCAGCAGGTGGGCGGTCGTGTTGCCCAAGAGCGACAGACTCGTGGCCCCGATCGCGCCCCAGGCAAAGGTGAGGACCACCATCCAGATGGGCTCACGGTCGTAGCGGTCCAGCCACCAGACCAGAGCCAGGAAGGACACCATCGGCACGATCGCAGCAAAGATCGACAACAGGATGAGCAGGTACTGCATGAACTCGCCGTTGTGCTATGGCCTCGCTAACCACCGTTGGTACGAGGTGTAGCATGGGCATCATCAAGCGCATCAAGCGGCGGCTCCCCATCGTGGGCGCCGGCGGCAACCGCAGCAGCCGCGCCAGCGAGCCTGTCTCCAGTGGCTCGGCCGGCTATTCGCCGAGTTCGTGGACTCCTCCTGAGCCCGAGCCTGAACCGGAGTCCGCGCGGGGGCAACAGCCCGCTGCCGATTTCATCGCCGAGTTCGTGGCCGCAAACCCCCTCGTCGTCTTCATGAAGGGGTCGCCGCAGTCACCGTCCTGTGGCTTCTCGGCCAACGCCTCGGCCATCTTGGCTGGCTACGGGAAGCCGTTGGCCCATTTCGACGTGCTGTCCGATCCCGACGTGCGGTCGGCGGTGAAGGACTTCAGCAGCTGGCCCACCATCCCGCAGATCTACATCGGTGGCGAGTTCATGGGGGGCAGCGACATCCTCACCCAGATGCACGAGTCCGGCGAGCTCGGAGATGCGCTGAAAGAGGCCTTCGAGGCCGCCGAACAGGCCAGCTCAGCCGAGTGAGCGTGGCAGCTCGATGAGCTCATGCGCGGCCCCTGCGTTCCAGGGGTCGTCCACCACAGCGACGATGGTGGCCCCTCGGGTGGTCAGCTCGTGTAGGACACCGAGTACCCGCGTGGCGTCGGCACGGGCGAGTCCCGAGGTGGGGCGGTCGAGGAGGAGCGCCAGCCCCTCGAGTCTCTTGCCGCGACCTGGGCGAAGGGCGCGTGCCCGACCGAGCACTCCGGCGAGACGCAAGCGCTGACCCTCGCCTCCGGAGAGGCTCGCCGCGCTTCGGCCGAGAGGGAGGTAGCCCAGTCCGACGGCTTCGAGCGCGGCCAGGTTGCTGAGCAACTTGGGATGACCGGTCACGCGTTGGGCCAGCTCGGCGACCGTCGCCTGCATGAGCCCGCCAGCGCCGAGGCCACGAAAACGAATGCCCTCGTCGGCATCTCCGAAGCGCCGACCTTCACAGCGTGGGCAGCTTCGTTGCGCGTTCACACCCCCGCCACCGGGCAGATCGATGGTGCCTCGTCCTTCGCAG
>JAERSX010000465.1 GCA_016845285.1 Deltaproteobacteria bacterium
GTCCGTGCGTTGCCGCAGTCTATCCAACCCGTCTGGGGTCCGCTGGCGCGGCCACCACCTCCGCGGCATGTCATGCTCCGCGCCCGGCCCTCGGGCCGACACAACGGGGACCCGATGTCGCATCCTTCCGACGGCTTCACCGGCATCGTGCACCCCGAGGTGCAGGCCTACCTGGGCACCCTCGTCAGCGAAGAAGACCCCCTCGTGGCCCGCATGGAGACCTATGCAGCCGAGCGGGGCTTTCCCCTCATCGGCCGCCAGTCGGGGCAGTGGCTGGCGCAGCTCACGATCATGATCGGTGGGCGACGCGTCTTCGAGCTGGGCTCCGGCTGGGGCTATTCCGCCTTCTTCTTTGCCCGAGCCGTGGGTCCAGGAGGTCAGGTCATCGGCAGCGAGAAGGATGCCTGGGAGATCGAGGCCTACCAGCGCCTGTTCGCCGAGCACCCCCTCGCCCCACGGATCGACATCCGACAGGGTGGTGCCTTCGAGGTGCTGGCCGCCACCGAAGGAGACTTCGACGTGGTGTTCTGCGACATCGACAAGCAAGGCTACCCTCGCGCCCTCGAGGAGGGCGTGGCCCGACTTCGGCCCGGCGGTCTGTTCGTCGCCGACAACGTGCTCTGGGGCGGCAAGACAGCGCGGCCCGCCGCCCCGGACGACGCCAGCACTCGAGCGCTCCAGGCCTTCAACGAGTCCTTCTTCGCCCACCCGGGCCTCGACGCCCTCATCCTTCCCGTGGGCGACGGTCTGGCCGTGGGGAGGAAGCGCTGAGGCCGGCGCTGCCCATCCTCGCCGGACTGCTCACGGGCTGCTCCTCGGGCGAGGCCGCCCACATCGCCTGGCGCACCGGGGCCAGTGCCTGGCCGGCGAGCTCTGCCGCCGGTCTCCAGGCCGCCCTCGACAGCCCGGCAGACGGCGTGCACATCGACCTCTTCCTGTCGTCGGACCAGATGCCCATGGGCGCACGCGACCCCTTCCTCGACCCGGAGACCTGCACCGACTTCGACGGGGAGCCGGTGCCCGAGGAGACCTGGCTCTTCCTACTCACCGCCCTCGAGCTGGAGGAGGGCTACCGCTGTGGGGGAAGCACGGCCCGGGCCTTCCCCGACGCAGCCACCGAGGAAGCACCTCCCCTCAGCTACGACACCCTCCTCGATGAGCTCGAAGATCACGAGGCGATCACGGTGGTCTTGGAGGCCCGCTACTTCCCCAATGTCTCCCACGCCCCCGAGGTCTACGCCGCCGAGCTCCTGGAGCGCTGGGACGTGCGCGACCTCGAGCACCACCTGGTCCTGGCCTCCGATCGGAGCGAGGTCATCGCCGCCATCGAGGCACGCAGCCTGGCTTCGGGAATTCCCGCCGACACCCGCCTGGTGTGGCCACGACAGCCCGCCGTGGGGTGGACGACCGGCTCGCTGGCCAGCAACGAGCTCGCCGCCAGCGCGGGCTGGCTCTCACCCACCGTCCAGGCGGCCGACGCCGGCGCCGACGGGCTCATCCTGGGCTGGGGCCAGGCCGACCGGGCCGAGGTGCAGGCCGCACAGGACCTCGGCCTCACCGTGGGCATCCAGGTGGGCCCCGGTGCGAGGGATGCCCGCCAGGCTGACCGCTGGAGCGTCGACGAGATCTGGAGCCCGGAGCTGTCGTGGTGATCGCCGCTCTCGGGATCTTGGCCCTGGCCACGGCTGCGCCCCTGGCGCTGGACCGGGTGGAGCTCGTCGCCGAGGAGCCAGGCACCTGGCTGCTGGACGATCTCCCCACCGTGACGAGCCGACCCGCCAGCACCACGCTCCGGTGGCTGGAGCAGGTGCAGCCGGTGCTGCGACTCGGCGACGGCCCCCTCCGCGTCGGGGTCTCCTGGACCATGCAGGGTGTCTTCTATGCCCACACCTTGGGGGCGCTGGAGCTGGAGGGTGGCGTGCAGACCTCCCTGGGCTTGCCGGTCGGGGCGGGGGTCTCGGCCGGACTGCCCCTGGGCTCCTGGCGACTCGGGGCCGGCGTGGGGGCCCGCTGTGGCGCAAGCTGGGCCGATCCCCGCTTCACGGCCTGGCGGGTGGTGCCCGCCGTGGGCCTGGCCTGGCGACCGCGAGCAGGCTGACGACGCGAACCACGCGGAGCATTGGTATGCTGCACCTCTTCGACGTCGTCCTGAGGGGCCCATGCGCCTGTGTCTACTGCCACTGCTCGCCGCCTGTTTCGGGAATGAGCCCACCGCGTTTCCCGGCGGCCTCGAACCCCTCGACGACAACGACGCCAGCTGGCCGAGCGACACCAGCAGCCGCTCCCTCGACATGGTGACCGCCCAGCTCGACGACTACTCCACCGCCCACGCGCGCGGCTACGCCCCAGGCAGCCTCGACGACGTCTACGCCGCGGTCTCCACCATCGAGGTCTGTGTGGACCGGCGCGAGGTCGACGACTGGGAGGTCTCCGAAGACACCGAGCCCGACTACGACGTCAGCTTCATCATCTCGAACACGGTCAACGACCTGATCACCGTCGAGTACGACGTCACCTGGCGCCACGGCCCCACGGAGGCCGACGAGGAGAACCTGATCACGACCTACGGCAGCCGCTGGCAGAAGACCGACGGCAGCAACGTCATCGAGACGCTGCGGGGCAGCATCCAGCTGACCGAGGTGGAGAGCGGCCTCGTGGGGCTGGAGTACGTCGAGGAGCTCGGCTCCATCCAGCCCGACGACGACGCCAGCCGGGCTGCCCAGTACGTCGAGGACCACTACGCCGACGTGCTCGCCACCCTCGCCGGTGAGTCCCTCGAAGAATTCGAGTAGGTGAGCGACCTCGACTGGCTCCTGGTGGGGGCCCTCGGCGTGGAGACCGGGCCGGTGCTCGCGGCACTGGAGGGTCGGCATGTCCACAACCGGCGCCTGATGAGCGGCAGGCTGGGCGGCGCCCGGGTAGCGGTGCTGACCTGCGGGGTGGGGCCAGCAAGAGCCGAGCAGCGCACCCGATCGGCCCTCCAGGCGGTCCGCGTTGGCGCGGTGGTGTCCTTCGGCACGTGCGGGGCCCTCGTCGATCACCTCGACGTGGGCGAGGTGATCGCTGTGTCAGAGGTCCGCTTCCAGGATCGGTGCCGAGAGCTCACACCCCTGGCCTCCCTGCGCCCGGTCATCTGTCAGACCGTCTCGGAGGCGGTGTGGAGTGCCGCTCGACGCGATCAGCTGGCCGCTGCCGGCGCCGAGATCTGCGAGATGGAGGCCTTCGCCGTGAGCCGAGCTGCCGGCGCCCTGCCCTTTCACGCCGTCAAGGTGGTGAGCGACCACGCCGGGGGCACCGTCGACCCCGCCGTGGGCAAGCCTCGCGAGAAGAACCCACTCGTCATCGGCCGCTTCCTGGCCCGCGCCGCCCGACTCAGCAAGCAGGATCTCCTGCCCGCCTTGGTGGCCGCGGTGGCGAGCGGCACAACCGCCACGGGATAGGACCCGGCCCCACCCCGGAGTCCCCATGTCTGCCGTCCCGGGCCGCCAGGCCAACCAGCACTTCCTCGTCACCGGCGCCGGCACCGGCATCGGTCGCGCCATCTCCCTGCGCCTGGCCGCCGAGGGCGCCAGCCTGAGCCTCATGGCGCGCGGCAAGGAGCGCCTGGAGCAGACCGCCGAGATGTGCAGAGGGGCCGGTGCAGCCGGGGTCTTCGTGGTGTCGGCCGACGTCCGGCAGCGCGAGCAGGTGGACGCCGCCGTCGACGCGGCAGCCCTCGCCCTGGGCCCCTTCCGCGGCGCCATCGCCAACAGCGGCATCGGCGGCGCCAACGAGCCCGGTCCCGAGGACCGCTTCGACGATCTGGTCCAGACCAACCTGGTGGGCACCTACAGCACGCTGCGCGCCGTCCAGCGCCACCTGGCCACGGGGGGCGCCCGCCACCTCGTCGCCATCGCCAGCATCCTCGGTCGCTTCGGAGTTCCCGGCTACACGGGCTACTGCGCCAGCAAGACCGGCATCATCGGCCTGGTGCGCGCCCTGGCCCACGAGCTGGCCGCAGACGAGATCCAGGTCAACGCCATCTGCCCCGGCTGGGTGTCCACCGACATGGCCTGGCAGGGCATCGACGGCATGGCTTCCGGGATGGGCATCAGCCGCGACGAGGCCCACGCCATGGCCATGAGCGCCGTGCCCATGGGCCGCATGAGCGAGCCCGCCGACATCGCCGGCATGGTCGCCTGGCTCGTGAGCGGAGACGCCCGGGGGGTCACCGGCCAGGGCCTCGACATGAACGGCGGCGCCTGGATGGGCTGAGCCCTCCTACTCGGACTTCAGCTTTCGGATGAGGGTGTTCCGCCCGATCCCCAGGGCCTCGGCGGCATGGGTGCGGTTGCCGCCACAGCGCGCCAGGACGTGGCGGATGTAGGCCAGCTCCACCTCCTTCAGGGAGCGTAGAGGACCGCCGAAGTCGATGTCGGTGCGCGCCTCCGAGCTACGCCCCAGCGGCAGGGCGTCGGCCTCGATGGCCAGACCATCGACCATCACCACCGCCGACTCCAGGCAGTTCTGGAGCTCGCGCACGTTGCCCGGCCACGGGTGTGCCAGCAGGCGGGCGCGGGCCTCGGGGGTCAGGTGTACCCCACGCCTCCGATGATCGGCGCTGAAGCGAAAGAGGAAGTGGTCGACGAGGCGTTCGACATCCTCGACGCCGCGCTCCCGCAGGGCGGGGACCCCGATCTCCACGACGTTCATGCGGTAGTAGAGGTCTTTTCTGAAGGTTCCGGCCTTCACCATCGCCTCGAGGTCACGGTGAGTGGCGCAGACAAAGCGCACGTCGGCGTCACGCGACTGGGTGGCGCCCACCGGGAAGTAGGTCCGCTCCTGCAGCAGCCGCAGCAGCTTGGGCTGCACCTCCAGCGGCACCTCGGCGACCTCGTCGAGGAAGAGAGTGCCTCCGTCTGCGGCCGCCACCCGTCCTTCTCGGGCGCGGTCGGCACCGGTGTACGAGCCGCGCTGGTGTCCGAAGAGCTCGTTCTCGATGAGGTGGTGCGGCAGGGCACCGCAGTCGACCACGACGAAGGGCGCACGCGCCCGGGCGGAGTTGTCGTGCACCGCGCGGGCCACGAGCTCCTTGCCCGAGCCAGACTCCCCGCGCACCAGCACCG
>JAERSX010000466.1 GCA_016845285.1 Deltaproteobacteria bacterium
TGATCGCTGTGGTCGGTCCAGGCGACGGTGGGGAGAGGATCGGTGCAGGCCTCTTCGTCGCCCAGGATCCAGGTGCCGGAGGTGGTGGACGACTCGGTGTCAGCGGTGTCGGCCGTGTCGGCGTCGCCCGTGTGGGCCCGGATGGGGCTTGCTTCGGGGGTGCAGGCAGCGAGGACCAGCCCAGCTGCGAGTTGGCCGAGGGCGCGCATGCCGCCGAGTATACGAGCGCCGTCGATGGATCTGCTGGACCGTGTGGGGCAACCTGCTCTGGCGTGCTAGAACATGTTCTACTTTCCGTCGCCGAGCCAGAGCCGGCGCTGTCCAATGGAGCTCTCATGCCCGACTGCTACATCTTCGACGCCGTCCGCACGCCGCGCGGCAAGGGCAAGAGTGGGGGGGCGCTTCACACGGTCGCCCCCATCGACCTCGCCCGCATCGTGCTCGAGGCCACCCGCGACCGCAACGGCATCCCCGAAGACGTGGTCGACGACGTGATCATGGGCGTTGTCGAGCCGGTCAAGGAGCAGGGGGGCGACATCGCCCGCATCGCGGTGCTCTACGCCGGGCTCGGCCAGAGCGTGCCCGGTGTGCAGATCAACCGCTTCTGCGCCAGCGGGCTGGAGGCCACGAACATGGCCGCCAGCAAGGTGATGAGCGGTCAGGCCGATCTCACCATCGGGGGCGGGGTCGAGTCCATGAGCCGTGTGCCCATGGGCAGCAGCTCGGGCCCCTGGGCCACCGATCCCCAGGTGGCCGCCAAGACCCGCTTCGTCCCCCAGGGCATCAGCGCAGATCTCGTGGCCACCCTGTACGGCTACTCCCGTGAAGACGTCGACTCCTACGCGGTCCTCTCGCAGGAGCGGGCGGCTGCGGCCTGGGCCGACGGGCGGTTCTCGGGCTCGGTGGTGCCGGTGAACGACATGAACGGCCTGGAGGTCCTGGGCACCGACGAGATCATGCGGCCGGGCACCACGGTCGACAAGCTGGGCAAGCTCAAGCCGAGCTTCAAGCAGCTCGGCGAGATGTACGGCTTCGATGCCGTGGCGCTTCAGAAGTACCCCGAGCTCGAGTCCATCGAGCACGTCCACCACGCCGGCAACAGCTCGGGCATCGTGGATGGCGCCGCCGCCATCCTGCTCGGGAGCAAGGAGGCCGGCGAGCGCCTGGGCCTCACCCCGCGGGCCCGCATCCGCAGCTTCGCCAGCATCGGCTCCGAGCCCACCATCATGCTCACCGGCCCCAGCGATGCCGCCGAGAAGGCGCTGAAGCGCGCCGGCATGGCGCCCTCCGACATCGACCTCTGGGAGATCAACGAGGCCTTTGCCGCCGTCGTCCTCCGCTTCGTCGAGGCGCTGGAGCTCGACATGGACGACGTCAACGTCAACGGCGGAGCCATCGCCATGGGTCACCCCCTGGGCGCCACCGGCGCCATCATCCTGGGCACCCTCCTCGACGAGCTCGAGCGACAGGACAAGGTCACCGGCCTCGCCGCCCTCTGCGTGGGCGCCGGCATGGGCACGGCCACGATCATCGAGCGGGTGAACGCCGACGGCAATCCCTTGCAGGTGGGAGGTGCGGCATGAACCCCGATCTCTGCGTGCGTATCGATGTGAGCGACGGCGTCGCCACCCTGACCTGGGACATGCCCGGCCGCTCCCAGAACGTCTTCAACGAGGCCTCGCTCACCGACTTCGAGGCCGCCGTCGAGCAGGCGCTGGGCGACGAGTCCGTCACCGGCATCATCGTGACCTCGGCCAAGAAGGACTTCATCGCCGGTGCCGATCTCGACGCCGTGCGCACCATGGCCCTGTCCCCCAAGGACGCCGCCAAGCTCGACGCGACCGTCGGTGAGCTCGGCCGTGTGCTCCGCCGCCTCGAGACGGGCGGCAAGCCCAGCGTGGCCGCCATCAACGGCACGGCCATGGGGGGCGGCCTCGAGCTGGCCCTGGCCTGTCACCACCGCATCGTGTCCGACCACCCCAAGCTGAAGCTCGGCCTGCCCGAGGTCTCGCTGGGGCTGCTGCCCGGCGCCGGCGGCACCCAGCGTCTCCCCCGCATGATCGGCGTGCAGCCCTCGGCGCCGCTGCTCATGGAGGGCAAGCGGCTGAGCGCACAGGCCATGAAGGGGCTCGGTGTCGTCGACGCCGTCGTGCCTTCGGGCGAGCTGCTCGACGCGGCCCGCGCCTGGCTGGCCACGGGTCCCTCCGCCATCAAGCCCTGGGACAACAAGCGCTTCAAGGTGCCGGGCGGTGGCATGGATGCCACCGAGGCCAAGCAGATGCTCATGGTGGGCACGGCCATGCTCATGGACAAGACCTACGGCAACTACCCGGCCCCCCTGGCCATCATGAGCTGTCTCGCCGAGGGCCTGCGCGTGGGCTTCGACGAGGGCCTCGCCATCGAGAAGCGCTACTTCATCAAGCTGTTGATGGACCCGCGCTCGGGCTCCATGGTGAACACGCTCTTCATCAACATGCAGTCGGTGAGCAAGCTGGCGGGTCGGCCCGAGGGCGTGCCGCGCTTCAAGCCCACCAAGATCGGCGTGCTCGGTGCCGGCCTCATGGGCGCCGGCATCGCGTATGCCACGGCCAAGAGTGGCATCGACGTGGTGTTGCTCGACATCGACCAGGCCCGCGCCGACAAGGGCAAGGAGTACAGCGTCACCCGCCTCGCCAAGAGCGTGAAGAAGGGCCGCCGTGTTCAGGGGCAGATGGACGCCATCCTCGCGCGCATCACGCCCACGGCCGACTACGCCGACCTGGCGGGGTGCGAGCTCGTCGTCGAGGCTGTGTTCGAGAACCGCGAGATCAAGGCCAAGGTGACCCAGGCCACCGAGGCGGTGGTGGGTGCCGACGCCATCTTCGGCTCCAACACCTCGACCCTGCCCATCACGGGCCTGGCCGAGGCCAGCTCCCGACCGGCCAACTTCATCGGGCTGCACTTCTTCAGCCCCGTGGAGCGCATGCCGCTCGTCGAGATCATCGTGGGTGCCGAGACGAGCGAGGCCACCCTGGCGCAGTCCATGGACTACGTCGCGGCCATCGGCAAGACCCCCATCGTGTGTCAGGACAGCCGTGGCTTCTACACCTCTCGGGTCTTCGGCACGTACGTGACCGAGGGTGTGCAGATGCTCACCGAGGGCATCAAGCCCGCCCTCATCGAGAACGCCGGCAAGCAGACGGGCATGCCCATGCCACCCCTGGCGCTGGCCGATGCGGTGGGCCTCAAGCTCATGTACTCGGTGGGCGTGGCCACCAAGGCCGACCTCGGCGATGCCGCGCCCGACAACCCCTCTCAGCCCGTGCTCCAGGAGCTGGTCGTCAACCAGGGGCGTCACGGCAAGTCGAACGCCATGGGCTTCTACGACTACGAGGGGCGTGCCAAGAAGCTCTGGGGTGGCCTCGGCACCCACTGGCCCGTCGGCGGCAGCCAGCCGGGTGTCGACGAGGTCAAGCGGCGGCTGCTGTATGTGCAGTCGCTCGAGGCCGTGCGCGTCTTCGAAGAGGGGCTGGTGGCCACGGCCGCCGAGGTCGACGTGGGCGCCATCCTGGGCTGGGGCTTCGCCGCCTGGACCGGTGGCCCGCTGAGCCTCATCGACCAGGTGGGGGCCGTCGACTTCGTGGCCCAGTGTGATGCCCTGGCCGAGGCTCACGGCGAGCGCTTCCGCCCGACCTCGGGTCTGCGCGAGATGGCAGCGTCCGGCGCTCGGTTCTACACGGTCTGAGTGCGGATCGGGCCCCCGGAGGGGGGCTCAGGCCTCCTGGTTGGCCTCGACGAGGCCGCCCGAGAGCGCCGAGAAATTGCCGCGCGCCCAGCTCGCGCTCATGTGCCGCATCTCGAGGCGCACGTGTGAGTGGGAGGTGTCGATGGTCCAGTCGGCGTCGTCGGCGACTGCGGGGTACATTCCCCGAATGTCCACCACCGACCTGATAGATCCCAAGGTCTCCCGCACCCGCGTGCGCGCGATCAACAAGGCGATCCGGGCCGAGGAGAAGCGGCTACGGGCGAAGCACGGCTGGCTGCGTCACCAGGACGCGCTCGGCCTCGGCATCTGGCTCGGCAGCTTCGCGCTGTGGGGGCTGGTCTGTGTCGCTTGGCTCACGGGCGCCTTGCCCTGGTGGGCGGCGATCCCCCTGGCGACGCTCCCCCTCTCGTGGATCCACGAGCTCGAGCACGACCTGATCCACGACCTCTACTTCAAGCAGCGGCCGTGGGTGCAGGATGTGATGTTCGTGGGCATCTTCCTGGCCAAGGCCACCCTCGACCCCTGGACGCGCCGTCGCATCCACATCCGCCACCACAAGGTGAGCGGCCAGCCCGTCGACATCGAGGAGCGGCTCATCGGCTTGGGCCTGCCCATGGGCCCCAAGCGCATCCTGCTGACCATCGTTCCAGCCTTCGCGGCGCTGGTGCTGCCCGATGTGATCGCGGCGCTGAAGGCGCAGCGGGCCGAGGCGGGGCCCAGGAGCCGGGCGCGAGGCAAGCAGGGGCCCTTGCGCATCGCGGCCCACGTGCTGTCCACCTTCTTCGGGTTGATGCCGTTCGTGGTGGTGCCGGCGGCCATCCTGGGTCAGGGCTGGGCCATCGTGGTGCTGGTGCTGTACCTCGGACCCAACACCCTGCGTCACGCGACCATCGCGCTCATCTCGTCGTCCTCGCACTACTACGGCGACATCCCCGGCAACGACGTCCACTACCAGAACCAGATCCTGGACCACTGGCTCACCTGGCCGCTCCAGATCTTCTGCTTCAACTTCGGCAGCACCCACATCATCCACCACTACGTGGTGCTCCAGCCCTTCTACCTCCGGCAGATGGTCTCTCCTGGCGTGCGCCAGGCCCTCCTCGACAACGGCGTGCGCCGCAACGACCTGGGCACGGTGGCCCGGGCCAACCGCTGGATCAAGACAGCCGAAGCTTGAAGCCCGCCATCTCCTGCCGAACGGTGGGCGCGGCTGCGGCGAAGGCGCCACCCCCGACCCCCTCCAGCCAGGCCATGTCGATGCCCGTGCGTGCGTCGAGAGCTCGCTGGGCCATCCAGGCGGTGAAGGTGAGCAGGCGCCGTCGTCCTGCACGGCCACCCACGGTGAAGTCGGTGTCGCCCAGGGCGCGGGGAGCCCGGGTGGCCTCGGGGTGGCCGGCCCGCCAGGTCTCCAGGGCTGCTTGGACGTTGCCCACGTAGGGCCAGAACTCGGCGAAGACCTCGTGAAACACGGGGGCGAGGCTGGACGGGATCCCGTCGTCGGCCACCCACTCCCCGGGCGTCACTCCCTGCCGGAGGGCGTCGAGCCAGCGACGCACGTGGGCGTGCTCGTCGAAGAGCGCGGTGGTGCCCGGGTCGCGGAAGAGGTGGGCCCACAGCGGGCCGTACAGGGCGAAGTCGCCGATGCTCGGGCGCCCCCCGAGCAGGAAGGCGTGCTCGGCGAGGTGTGCGTCGAGGTTCGCCAGCAGACGCTCGGTGACCGCCTCGATGCCCGGGCCTGTCTCTTCGGTGATGCCGAGCTTGGGGCGGTAGCCCTGCATCTTGGACGCGATCTTGCGAGCGACGGGACGCGACAGGAACAGCGGCGCGCCGGGCAGCCCGTTGCGGGCGAACTCGTCGATGGCGTAGGCGGCGTTCTCCGGGGTGTTCCAGCGGTAGTGCAGGTCGGCCAGGCTCATCCACTCGTCGGCGTAGAGCTCGATGAGCAGGGCCGCGAGGCGCTGGGTTGGGCCGGGAGGCACGATCCCGGGCTCGGGGTGAGCGGCCTCGAAGTGGTCGATGATGAGCGAGCTGTCCTGCAGCCAGGTGCCGTCGGGCAGCTCGACCGTGGGCATGATGGCGCGGCCCACCGCCTTCTTGATGCGCCCGTTGAGCTGGCGGGCGCTCGGTGCACGGTCCTCGAAGGGGATGCCCTTGTATCGGAGGTAGGACCGTGTCTTCGCGGAGTAGGGCGAGACGAGCCAGGAGTGATGTACGGGGACGTTCATGAGGCGCCCCTATCTCTCGAAGGGGCTGGCCTGCCCGAAGGCGCGTTCGGCTCGGAGCACGGGCTCAAGGCCTGCAGAGGATGAAGATCTCGGCGCCGCCCACGGCAGCGGCGTTCCGTTCGACGCGGTTGAGCTTCACGTGGGTGGCGTCCTCGACCGTCCGCAGCTCCACGTCCGAGAAGGTCGCGCGCGCCAGCTCGAGGATGTGCTCGGTGGCCATCATCCGGGGGCGGGCACCGGTGGCGCTCTGGTCGGGGCTGTAGGAGAGCAGCAGGGGGACGTCGTGACGACGTACGCCGGCGAAGAGGCGGGCGAAGGCGGCCGGGGCCTGGCTGCGGATGCTGAACGGGGACTGGTGGCGGTCCACGCGGTAGACGCCGCGGCTCAGGGGCTCACGGCCGTGGGCCTTGTTGCGGGAGATCTCGGGTTCGTCGCGCCGGCAGATGGTCTCGAGCACGTGGTAGTAGCGGCTGTAGTGGTCGCGGGTGTAGGGCGGATCGGCGTAGACGAGGCCCAGGGGGCGATCCCAGCTCGACAGGAAGGCGTCGACATCACCGGTGAAGGTGTGGCTGGGGCACCCGGTCCGTGGCAGGGCGGCGTAGCGGCCGAGCCAGGTCTCGAAGATCTGGCTGGGGTCGACCCGACGGTCGCGCTGGATCTTGCCCAGCAGGCTGCGCTTCACCGTGCCGTCCCGGTTGCGTGGGCGCAGGGGCTGGGCGAAGTGCTTGCCCACGGTGTTGACCAGCTCGCTGCAGGTGCTGAGTGCGACGGCCAGGAAGTAGTCGCGGGCGGGCGGTGGCAGGGCGTGGACCGCGGCGAGCAGCCCGTCGAGGAAGGCGGCCTGCCGAAAGGAGAAGTAGGCCCCGCCGAAGTGACGGCTCACCACCGTGGCCGGCCCGGAGTGCAGGTCTGCCTCGACGAGGCGACGCTGTGCCGTCTCCATGGCGGCCCGCAGGCCGGGGTGACGGACGTGGGAAGGGTCGTCGGCCATGGTGGCGAAGGACGCCTGTTCTACGAGGTCGTAGAGATCTTCGCCCGTCTCGCCAGCCGCCGCGAGCTGTGCCTCCTCGAGGGCGATGACGGGCTCGAGGGC
>JAERSX010000467.1 GCA_016845285.1 Deltaproteobacteria bacterium
CCACGACCTCCAGCGCCTCTCGCCCGGCCACGTCAACCACCTCGCCGGAGCAGGGAGTCCCCGCTGCCATCGCTGCAGTGACTCCTGAGCCCTCGACGACCACGACCGCCAAGGGCTCCCAGGTGCGGGCCCCGATCCCTCCGGGACCCACAGAGGTGCGCGCCCAGCCCCCTCCGGCACCCGGCGAAGAAGACGCGGGCTCCACCGCCGAAGAACCCGACCCTCCCGGACTGCTGACCGTGGTCGTGCCAGGGTCCTGGGCACAGATCTACATCGACGATGCCCTGGTGGGGAAGACCGGTGCGGTCACGGCCATACCCGTCACGCCCGGCACTCACGACCTCCGACTGGAAAACCCTCTCGCACAGCCCCACAGCCAGGCATTCACGGTGGCCTCGGGAGAAGAGCTGACCCTGGACGTGCCCCTGTCCCCCCGGCCGACCCAGGTGCGCATCGCCTCGGCCATCGATGCCGCCTGTGAGGTGTTCCTGGATGGCGCCTCACGGGGAACCGTGCAGTCCCTCGGACGCTCCCTGCGCGTGGGAGACAGTGAGGGTGGCCACGTCGTGCAGATCACATGCCCCGACGGCAGCAAGACCACCCATGAGCTCCCCGCCATCCCTCCCGGCTCTTCGGTGTCGGTGGGTGAGCCCTGACAACGATGTCGTTCCTTCGCCACATCAGGCTCCCCCCTCCACATAGGAGACCTCGTTCTCATCGGCCTCTTCTAGTTTGGCCCGGTTCTTGCATCATCTCCCTCTGCGTGGGCTGCTTCCACTGGCCGCCCCTCATCCTGGAGACGAACGTGGCTCCCGAAATCTACGCGAGCAACCCCAGCGCAGGTGAGGACCTGATTCTCGACCGTCCCACAGTCGCGTTCGTGTTCGCGAGCGACGAAGACGATCCCCCCGAGACCCTGGACTACCTCTGGTGGGTCGAAGGGGCCGGCACCATCCTGTCCCACGACATCCTCCCAGACAGCGCGGGAAGCTCCGTTACCTTGACGGTAGACACGGCCCTTCACGACCAGACACTGCGGGTTCGGGTCGCCGACGGCAAGAACGACTCGGTGGAGCTCTCCTGGCCCATCCAGGTCGTCCAGGAGGGCCTCTGATGCGCACCTCAGCACTCGCGCTCCTCCTCGCCTGCCTCCCCCTGGGCGCCTGCTCCAACTACGAATTGGCGACCGGCATGGACGCTCGAGCCGACACAGCAGAGGCGGATAACGAAGCCAGCGACACGGGTGCCTCGTCCGACAGCCCGACACTGCTCCGCCTCGATGTCTACCCATCGAACTACGCCGACGATCTGGAGAACCAGTCCCAAGAGCTGGACTACCGCGACAGCTGGTCCGACCTCAGCATCGACCTCGACGAGACCATCACCATCAGCGGACAGGTCTCGGGCTTCGACGCCTCTCCATACATCGACATCGCGGTACCTGGAGACGAGGCCGAACCTCTGAGCGCCACCGTGCGGGCCGAGATCCCCGGCTACATCACCGGCGCCGCTGTCGAGACCGACGAAGATGGGTTCTGGGAGCTGACCCTTCCGGCCGCTGACGACTACCTCTTCAGCGTCATCGCCAAAGAGGCCAACCTGCCCATGTATGTGCTGCCAAGCACAAGCTTCGCAGACGGCGACGTCGTGAACCCGGTACTCGACTATGGACTGCCCATCTTCGGTCTCGTCCAGCAGTCGGACGGCTCCACGCTGGGCGAGGACACCTGGGTTCGCCTGGTCGACCCGGAGACCGGCGTGTCCGGGCCGGCGGTCGCCGTCGACGACAGCGGGCACTACATGCTGCGTGCCGCCGAGGGAACGTGGCTGGTGCACCTCGAAGGTGAGGGCCACCGCTACGTGCCGACCCGCACAGAGACGGTCTCGGTGACCGAGGAGGAGGGCAGTGCCCGCCTCGACTTCGACATGGGTCAGCTCGAGCCCACGCGCGTCTACGGAGAGATCTTCGATGCCAGCGGCGAGTCCGCCAGCTACCTCCCCATACGCTTCACCGCCCTCGACATCGGCGACGTCCCCGGCGAGCTGGTCATCGAGCGGGAGACCACACGCGACGGCGAGATCGATGTCCAGCTGCTCCCAGGCACCTGGCAGCTCGAGGCCCTCCCGACATTCGACCCGGAGGGCGAGTCATCACCTCTCCTCACCACGTTCGAGCTGACGGGTGCCGCCACGCTCCCGGACATCACGCTCCCAGGTCGCGTCGAGCTGGAAATCCGCGTGGTCGATCAATCCGACGGACCCGTACAGGGCGTGGCCATTGCCGCCCAGGAGCGCGGCTTCGACGAAGGCATCTACACGACGGTGACCGACACGAATGGTGAAGCCCGGCTCATCGTGCCCAATGTGGCCCTCGACGTACGCCTGACGCCGCCCGACGCGACCCTCGCCATCACCAAGTATGGACTCACCGACCCTGCCGCCCACGCGGACGCCACGATCTTCTGGGACCTGGCCCAAGGCCAGCTCATCCAGGGCATTCTCCACACGGACGACGAGCCAGTTCAGTACGCGGTCGTCCAGCTCGTAGACGAATACGACGAGCTCGTCGGCACCACGACCACCAACGCCGACGGTCAGTTCAAGGCACGCGTCCAACTCGACCGCTGAGTCCCAGGGTCACGCAGACCACACAGCAGGCCCTCGACCCCCTATGGGTCGAGGAGAGCCAAGAGCAGGCGCCGCCATGAGCCCAAGCAGGACGCTCTCGCGATCCTGCCTGCACGGGCCGCGGCCGAAGTACCTCGACCGAGACCTCAGACACCTCGCCAGCCTCTCTCGAGAGGCCGACGAGAGACGCTCCCGCCACTCCCATGAAGGGCACGACGGGAACGCCGCCCGGTGAATCGGTCAGCGCGTCTGCGGCGATGGGCTAGCCAGCGAGGGCGTGGCCCAGGAGCTCCACCTTCTGCACCGGACCACGGCCGGAGCCGTTCGCGATGCGCGCGGCCTCGACGATGTTGCCAGCCACAATGACAAAGTTCTCTTCGCCGATGGTGACACGGTACCCACAGTGCGCGCTGGAGCTGGTCACGACCACGCGGGGCATACCCAGACGACGTGTGGCGGCGGGAATCCCGTGCCGACGACGATAGTTCGTGACTGCACTGACGCTCACGCCAGCTCGCTCAGCGACCTCACGGTCGATGACCTTGCCGATAAGATCGCGATGAGGCGTCAAGCGAGATCCGCCACCGGACATACTTCCGTTGACCGCAGGCCCTCTATCGAGCTGACTGGCTGCGTCGCGTGGCAAGGGCTGAAGGCCCATGCGCTCGAGCTGCGCAGCAGCCTCTTTCTTAGAAGCCTGGGATCGCTTGTTGCGAGGTCCTGGAGGAGCAGCACGACGCTCCATGTTGTTGCGCTTGAGCGCATTGCTGATCGCCGCAGGCGCAGCACCGAATCGCTCCGATAGTTCGCGCAGCGAGAGGACGTCCTTCAGCTCGACCAGTTCAGGCCACCAGGGACGATGTTCTAGTTTTTTCATAATTACTCTCCGGGGCCCTGGCAGCGCCGCCGCGCGCAACCAATGCCGTGAAGCTCTCTCAATTTCGCCAATTCCAACGTATCGGAAGTAGATTGAAAGTGCGAGCTTCTGATCGGACAGTATCCAGACCTTCTTGAGCATAAATCTCTATTGATGGCCTGTAACCTACATATATTTGACTCAAGTTACATCGCCCCGTCTCACTCGGACGGTTCATTCATTCCCCATCGCACGGAGCTATCGTCGGACACGGTGGTTGACCCTCCAGCGGGGTCCAGATACTCTGGCGACCCCATGGCGTGCCCCAAGTTCCTCGTGCGCATCGGACTCGCAGGCGCCATCGCAGCGTGGGCAGGTGGGCCTGCACTCGCGTTGTCTCCCTCGCAAGACGTCGAGACACCAACAGCCGAGCCGCCAGAAGAAGGGTCCCAAGAAGACCCCACAGTCGCACCTGGGTTTGTGGGCGATCCAATTGCCACAGAAGACACCAAAAGCCAGCCTGAAATACAACTATCCCCTGAACCGACCCCGCTGACTGCTCGCCAACGTCTCGATACGGCATGGCGGAACTACCAGCTCGGGAAGCGCGAACTGGCCCGAACGGAGCTCGCCGAACTGGTCACGGACACCGACGTCGAGGACTTGGCCATCCGCCAGCAGGCGCGGATCTACCTGGGCGAGCTGCTCTACGTGCAGGACGACGAGGAGGGAGCCCGGCGCTTCTTCGAGCAAGTGCTCCACGAAGACCCCGACTACACCATCGATCCCTTCCGCCACCCACCAGATGTCGTCGGTTTCTTTACATACGTTCGTTCATACGTGGTCCCGATCGCACCACCGGTCGACCCGGTCGGGACCCTCCAGTACCCACGTGCCCCCATCAGCACCTGGGGACCGTTTGGTGCATACCACCTCACGCACCACGCCCCCCGTCGCGGGTCGCTCTACCTGGTGGGAGGTCTGGCCACTGCTGCCACGAGTGTGATCCTGTTTGGTGTGCTCCAGAGTGACCGCACATACGGCGATGACGAGGAAGCCGAGTTCCTCCGCCTCCGTCGCCTGAAGGCAGCCCAGTACTCGGCCACGGGCAGCTTCTACGTGCTGTGGACGGTCTCGGTCTACGACGCCAACAGTCACTGGCGGCGCAACCGGAAGCCCATTGGACAAGCGACCCCGACCGTCTCCTTGTCTGGGCGCTTCTGAACGGGACTCCCGACCGGCCCCGCAGTGGAGGGGCGGCTATACTCGACACGCTCGGGGCGAGGGACCCGGAGAGGAGTGCGCGAAAATGGCCTACCTGCGCTGCTTCGACCCGGTCCGCAAGACCAGCGAAGACTTCATGCTCCGCAAGCCGCTGGTGACCATCGGTCGGGCGGCCGGCAACGACGTCGTCTTGACCGACCCCAGCATCGCAGCCACCCACGCCAACCTGGTGCGCCGTGGTGGGCAGCACCAGCTCTCCGTGGTTCAGCGCACCAACGAGATCTACGTCAACGGTCGACTCACCCGCAGCACCACCTTGAAGGACGGCGACAAGCTCCTGGTCGGTCGCTACGAACTCACCCTCATGCCAGGGCAACCTGAAGCCGCTCCAGAGGGAGGTGGCTCCGCCTCGCCAGCCGACCTCTCGCAGCTGGTCGACTTCAGTCACGCGCTCATGCGCGAAGAGGACCCCCAGCGCCTCTTCCGGAAGCTGTTGCAGGCCGTCGTGGAGCTCAGCAAGGCCGAGAAGGGCTTCGTCATCGTGCTTCGAGACGGCAAGCGCCACCTCGCAGCATCCCACAACGTAGGCAAGGAGACCCTCGACCTCTCGCGGGTGAGCGACTCAATCATCGACCAGGTGCTCCGCGACCGTCGCGCCGTCGTCGTCAGCGACGCCATGAATGACCGGAAATTCGGCCGCAGCCGCAGCGTAGTCGACCTGAAACTGTCGAGCGTAATGTGTGTGCCGCTGCTCTACCGAAACGACATGTTGGGTATGCTTTACCTTGGCAACGATGCAGTCACCGGACTCTTCACACAGTCCGATCTGGCGCTCATCCAGGTCTGGGCCAGCCACGCCAGCATGATCGTGCACACCGCGCTCATGCTCAACGAACTCAAGGTCAGCAATCGCAACCTGCGCGAGCAGCTCAGGCGTACCGGACAGGGCGACATCATCGGATCGAGCGCGGTCATGAAGGCTGCGTTCCGGATGATCCGCAAGATCGCCCCCACCGACATCAGCGTGCTGATCCTGGGCGAGACGGGCACCGGCAAGGAGCTGGTCGCGCGGGACGTCCATCGCCTGAGCGACAGGACCCGCAAGCCCTTCGTCAGCATCAACTGCGGAGCCATCCCCGAGAACCTCCTCGAGAGCGAGCTCTTCGGCCACAAGAAGGGGAGCTTCACAGGTGCGGTGACCGACAAGGTCGGCAAGTTCGAGGCTGCCAACGGCGGCACGCTCTTCCTGGACGAGATCGGCGAGATGCCCATGCCCCTGCAGGTGAAGCTCCTGCGGGTCTTGCAGGACCGCGCCATCGAGCGCGTGGGCGAGCTCAAGCCACGTCCCGTCGACATCCGTGTGGTCTCGGCCACCAACAAGGACCTCGAGACCGAGATCAGCGAGGGCCGGTTCCGCGAAGACCTCTACTACCGCCTCAACGAGGTGTCGCTGCAGCTGCCCGCTCTCCGAGAGCGGGGAGATGACATCCACGAGATCGCCCGCTACTTCCTGAACAAATTCGCAGAACAGTACGGCAGCAAGGCAAACGGATTCACCAACGAAGCCGTCCGCGGCATGCTCAACTACTACTGGCCTGGCAACGTCCGCCAGCTCGAGAACCGCGTCAAGAAGGCGGTGATCATGAGCGATCGTACGTTGCTCAACGCCAACGATCTGGGCATTCAGGCGAGCGACAAGCGCGAGATCAAGCCCCTCGACGACGCCACAGAGGAGTTCAAGATCGACTACATCCGCGAGGCCCTCGAGCTGAACAACTGGAACAAGGCCCAGACAGCGCGTGACCTCGGCGTCGATCCCCGAACGATCTTCCGCTACATCGAAAAGTTCGAGGACTGAGGCCCGACCGCCTCCCGGCACTCGGCACCTGGACCGACCAAGGCGTCGACGGCCACGTTTTCGTGCACCCGTACTTCCGACCCACATGAGGATAGCGGGCCTACATGAGGCTTCTGCTCCTGCTCCTGTGCCTGGTGGGCCACCCTGCCTTCGCTGTGAACGCCGACGCGAACGGTCGCTCCCAAGCGCCGCAGACCCTCGCTGAGACCGCCTCCGCCCTGGGCAGTGGTAAATCCAGCGAGCGCCGCTTCGCCGCGCGGGTACTGCGTCAGCAGGTCAAGTCGGCGCTGAAGCAGTCGAGCCGCGGCAACGGCACCTCGTTGTTGAGCGCGGACGCCCTGTTGTTCCTCGAGGACGCCGACCGCACCCTGGCGCCACGGTGCGTGACAGCGCTGAAGCACGCCGATGTGCGCGTGGCCTGCGCTCAGATCATCGCCGTCCTCGAGTACCACGCCGGCCGAGCAGCCATCGCCCAGGCCATCGCCCAAGAAGACCACCCCGGGCGCGCCAGGCGTCTGGCCCGTGCCCTGAGACAGCTCGACACCACCGCCCCCGAGGTGACGCCATGAAGACAGTCGGACTCACTGGAGGCATCGCTTGCGGCAAGTCCACCGTCGCACGCCTCCTGGCCGACCGAGGCGTCGCCACCCTCGACGCGGATCAGGTGGCTCGTCAGGTGGTCGAGCCCGGACAACCCGCCCTGGCCGAGATCGTGGCGCGGTTCGGAGAAGGTGTGCTGCGGGCCGACGGCACCCTCGATCGCAAAGGGCTTGGTGCCATCGTCTTCGCCGATGCCAGCGCCCGCAGAGATCTGGAGTCCATCACCCACCCTGCCATCCGAGCTCAGACGGTGGGTTTCCTGATGGCACAAGCGGAGGCGGGTGCTGTCGCTGCGGTTGTCGAGGCGGCCCTGCTCGTCGAGACCCGCAGCCACGGCCTCTACGACGAGCTGATCGTGGTGGGGTGCAGCCCACGGATCCAGCGCGCCCGGCTGCTCACCCGGGACGGCTTCACGGCGGCAGAAGCAGACCAGCGCCTCGCCGCTCAGCTCCCGCTGGCCGACAAGCGCGCCGTGGCGACTGAGTACATCTCCAACGACGGCGACGAGGCAGAGCTCGCCGTCGCCGTGGATCAGGCCTGGAGGCGGATCCTGGACCGCGCGGCCAGGCCTCCGGTCGGTCAGTAGTTGACGATGGACTCGACGCGGGTGTCGCCGAGCTTCGAGCGCCCATCGAGGAAGCCGAGCTCGACCACGAAGGCCGTCCCGACCACCTTGCCACCCAGCTTCTCGACGAGCTGAACCGTGGCCATGGCGGTACCACCGGTGGCCAGCAGGTCATCGACGATGAGCACGTTGGCGCCGGCCTCGAAGGCATCGGTGTGGAGCTCGAGGGTGGCCTGGCCATACTCGAGGTCGTACGAGACGCTGATGTGGTCGTAGGGCAGCTTCCCGGGCTTCCGGGCGGGCACGAACGCACACCCCAGCTTCATGGCCAACGGCACGCCGAAGATGAAGCCGCGCGACTCCATGCCCACCACGGCGTCGATCTGCGTACCTGCGAAGCGGGCGGCGAAGTCGTCGGTGATGGCGGCCATCTGGGCCGCATCGGCAAGGACCGGTGTGATGTCCTTGAAGAGGATGCCTTCCTTGGGGAAGTCAGGCACGTCGCGGATGGTGGCGGAAATGGTGGCAGCGAGATCGCTCATGGGGTCCTCGTCTTCGAAGGGGATGGGAGC
>JAERSX010000468.1 GCA_016845285.1 Deltaproteobacteria bacterium
CGCCTCAACGATGCCGATCTCACCGAAGCCTCCCTCGTGGGCGCCACTCTAGACGATGCACGCATGCGTCGGGTGCTCCTGTCGGGCGCAACGCTCCGCGAAGCCACCGCAGCCGGCGCGAGCCTCCGCGATGCTGACCTCCGCGGCGCCGACCTCAGGGACACTCGGCTGGTGGACGCCGACCTCCGGGGCGCCGATCTCCAGGGTGCGGACCTGAGTGCAGCAGACCTCACCGGGGCCGACCTCCGCCGAGCCCGGCTCGACGGGGCCATCTTGCGGGGCGCCACCCTGGTGGCCACTCGGCTGACCGACGTGGACCTCGACGCAGTGGTTCTCGACGAGGCCATGCTCGATCAAGCCGACCTCGCCGGTACCACGTGGACCGACACCTCGGTGGTGGGCGCGCGCATCGGTGGCGCCCTCGGCCTCAGCAGCCGCGAGCGACGTGCCCTGGCCGAGCGCGGAGCGCTGGTGGGCGACCAGGGGTTCGAGCTCTTCAGCGGTCGCCTGGGGAATCGCCAGCTTCAAGCAGCGGTGCTCATCCTCGCCCTCGGTACCGGCGCCTACCTGGCCGCCCGCCTCGCCGGAAGTCAAGACGTCGCGCCCGAAGACAAGGTCGCGCTGGCCGAGGGCCTGCGACAGGACGACCCAGCATCGGCCGCCGACGCCTACGCCGAGCTGGCCGCCGAGGCCACCAAGCCCCGCGACCGGGTCGGCTACCTCCTCGAGGCCGCCCTGTTGGCTGACCAAGCCGGCCTCGATGACGACACCCAGGAGCTCTACGAGGATGCCCTGTCCGAGGCCGGCGACGACCTCAGCCTGGTGAGCGATGTGCGCCTCCGTGCCGCCGGCTGGCAGGCGCAGCGAGGTCGATGGACCGAGGTCCAGGAGTCGCTGGGGCCAATCCTCGCGCGGGATGCCTGGTCGACCGAGTCGCGGGCGCGTGCCGTCGTCTTGCACCGTCAGGCCGACACCGCTCTGGGAAGCGACGCGGGAGCCGTGGATGCCCTCTTCGACGCGCTCACCGACCTGCCCGAGGCCGAGGCCGAGCTCCGCATGGCCATCGCAGACCTGGTGAGCGCCCGCGGCGACAGTCTGGCTGCCCTGGACGAACTCCAGGCCCTCGACGCCCTCGATCTTCCGCAGGACCTCCAAGCGGCCACCCTCGCGACCCGTGCCCGCGTCCTCGATCGCGCCGGCGATCTCGACGGAGCCGCTCTCGCCTGGGCCAACCTCGAGGCCACCGCGTCCCTCGATCGTCTCGTGGGCCAGCAGGCGCGCCTGGCCCTCGCCGAAGTGAGGAGACGCCAGGGTCGGCCCGTCGAGGCGCAAGAGCTGACCCAAGCCCTGTCCGGCCCCGATGTCGACGCCGGCATTCGCGCGCAAGCGCTGATGCTCCAAGGACGCCTCCTGGAGGAGGGAGGCGCGGAGCGAGGAGCCGTCGAGGTCTACACCCGAGTGCTGGCTCTCGAGTCCGCCGACTCCGACACACGCGACGAGGCCCGCATGGCCCTCGCAGGAATCCTCCTGGCCAGCGCAGACCCCGACGCTGCACAGGCCCGTCTGGTCGAGGTCGACCCCGAAGGAGCAGACGACCTCATGGCCCAGGCCCGCCTGGGTCGCGCACAGGCGCTGCTCGAGTCCGGCGAGGTCGAGGCTGCCCTGGAGGCCTTGGAGACCCTGGTGGCCGATGAAGCCGGCGCACCCGCCACTCAGCGCCGCGCCCGCATCGCCCGAGGCCAGGCCATGGTGGCCATGGGCGAGATCCCTGACGCGGTGAGTGACTGGCGCGCACTCCTCGTCGACGCGCCCACAGCCGCCGAGAAGCGCAGGCTCGAGCTTCTTCTCGCCCACGCCTTGCTCCAGGCCGGAGACCGTGATGAGGCCCGCATCGCCTTTGGCACCCTCGCCAAAGATGCCGATGTGGACGTACAGGCACAGGGCACCCTCGGGCTCGCTGAGGTGGCCCGTGCCGAAGGCCAGCGAGAGCAGGCTCGGGCTCTCTACCGGCAGGTCGCTGATCGCCCAGGAGACCCAGGATGGCGCATCCAAGCCCTGGAAGAACTCGCGGATCTCGCCACCGAGACCGGATCGGCAGAGAGTGCCCTCCAGGCCTGGCGCGAGGTCCTCGCCATCGTGCCTCCCGGCCACCCCACCGCGTCCGCCGCACGCCTCTCCGAGATCCTCGCTCTCGCGGACCTGGATCGACTCGATGAGGCAGCAGACCGCTGTGTCAGCGCGATCCCATCGGCCCAGGCTGGCCCCACTCGGCATCGGGCCCGGCTGGCATGCGGAGAGATCCGGGAGAGAGCCGGTCGGCTCGAGCTCGCCCTCATGGACTACCAGCAGCTGCTGAGAGACGACACTGTCGACGAAGATCATGCGACCGATGCGGCCCTCGGTGCGGCCCGCTCGGCCCTCGAGCTCGGACGCAGCGCCGATGCCCTGGCAGCCACCGCTCGCGGTCTGGCCATGATCGAAGAGCCTGCCGCCAGACTCACGCTGCTGTCGACCCAGGTCCGCGCCGCCGAAGCGCTGGGGGACGAGGCTCTGCTCACCGAGGCCATCGCTGCACGGGATGCACTGGCCGAAGAGATCCCCGACCTCGCCGGGCCGGTGCTCGTGGACGCCGCGGTTCGCTCCCGGGCCGCTGGACGCACCGAGGAGGCCATCGACCTGCTCCGTCGAGCCGTGACGCTCCCCATGGCGGAAGGCGCCCGAGCCGCGGCCTGGACGGAGCTGGGCGATGCCTGGTTGGAGCAGACAGAGCTCGATGACGCGGCTGCCGCCTACGCCCAGGCCGCAGCGCTGGCCGACAACGACCCGTTGGTGGCCTTCACCGCCAAGATGGGCCAAGCGGAAGTGGCACGGCGACGAGGCGATCTGGACGAAGCCATCGAGCTCCTCGAAGAGGTCAGCCCACCCGACGAGCTGACCCGTCAGTGGTGGATGGAGACCCTCGCCACCGTGCTCACCGAAGCGGGGCACGACGACGCCCTCGAGACCTGGGAGGACCTGGCCTCGACCGCACCCGATGCAGGCACCAAGGTGGCTGCGCTCATCGGACAGGCCGACCTTCTCTACGGTGAGGACCGATACGCCGATGCGCTGCCCGTCTACACACGGGCCCTCGAAGAGGCCACCGACCCTGTCGAGGCGGGCTGGGCCGGCATCGGACGCGCCGACGCCCTCGCCGCTCTGGACCGCAGCGAGGAAGCAGCAGACCTACTGAGTGAGCTCATGACCCACCGCGACCCGGAGGTCGCGCTGCAGGCTCACCTCCGAGGTGCGCAGCACGCACTGCAGCGTGAGGCTTGGGCCGAGGCCTTGGCTCAACTGGACGGTCTCGAGGCTCAGCAGCTGGGACCCGGCTGGGATGCCAGTCTGGTGGAGACCCGCACCGTGGCCCTCCGGGAGTCGGGGGATCTGGAAGGCGCTGCCGCTGAGTGGCAGTCGCTGTCGGCTCGCTGGCCAACCACCGAGGAAGAGGCTCAGATGCCAGCCTGGCTCGGCCTCGCCGACCTGGCCCTGGCAGATGGAGACCGCGAGGAGGCGCTACGACTGGTTCAGCAGGCCCTCTCGCAGGGGCGCGATCCGGGTTGGCGCAGTCGCGCGGAAGACCTCCGAGCACGCATCGAACGCTGAGGTCAGGACAGTCCGCCTGACAGCACCCCGTGGCGACGCAGCGTCACCCTCGCCCGATCGGCAGCGAACCACGCTTCCACAGCGTCGTCGAAGCGGCCGCCTCGCAACAACACACCAGCCGCGTGCTGCAGCAGCACCGGGTCCTGGATGGCCACCTTCGTGAGACGAGCGGCAAAGCGGAGGTTGCGTCGCCGCAGGTAGTTGGCGCGAAAGTGCCGATTCTGGGCATCCCGGCGC
>JAERSX010000469.1 GCA_016845285.1 Deltaproteobacteria bacterium
TGGCGGCCGTAGCGGCCGAGGGTGTGGACCACCTTGCGGTCGGCGCCGGCGACCCGTGCGCCAGCGCGGCAGGCGAAGGAGAAGACGGCCGCGGTGCGTCCATCAGCCAGCTCGATGGACTGCAGCGGGGTGGGCAGGTGGCCGTCGAGGTCTTGGGCCAGCGCGTGGCCGTCGGAGATCTCACGGAGTGCATCCAGCAGCTCGCCCACGGTGTCGGGCGACGGCGCGTGGCGGGCCAGCTCGAGGGCGCGCAGCGTCAGGTGGTTGCCGCCGAGCCAGGCGGCGGCCCCTCCCAGGAGGCGGCGTGCGGCCCGACGACGGCGGCCGCCCTGTCGGCCGAGCGCTGCGTCGGGGGTGACGATGGCCACGTGGAGGAGCTCGGCGGCGACGGCGACGTGTTCGGTGTCTTCCGCGGTCGTGTGGTGGCCGTGCTCGCTGGCGGCATGGGCGGAGAGCACCACCAGGAGGGGACGAACGCGCGGCACGCCTGGCGCGAGGAAGCGCTCGGGATCGAACCCGGCCGGGGCACCTTCGCCCCCGGTCAGATCGCCCAGGGCCTGCTCGAAGCGGCCGAGATGCTCACGCAGATCCTGTCCCAGCAGCTCGGGGTCGAGTCGTGGTCCTCTGCGGAAGCGGCGGTCGCGGCTCAAGACGGGTGACTCCGGTGCAAGTCTGGAGCCCTAACCGTAGCGCGCTGGAGTGGGCGAGCGGCGGCGGCGAGCGCGAGCGGTCGGGATCGCGGTGCGAGTGGACGGGGCCGGGCTCAGTAGCCGCCCGTCTCCTTCCACGCGGTGGCGTTTGCGGCGATGAAGGTGGCCAAGCCCACCACCAGCAGCGCAACGGCGAGGGTGCCGGAGGGGCTGAGGCTGATCTCGGCCACGCCGTCGTAGCCGAGGTTGGGGTAGACCAGCGCCGCTGGACCGCCGGGCACGCCGAAGCCGCCGAGGACGGCGGTGAGGATGGCCCCGCCGGCGCAGAGGCCGCCGATGGTGAACATGATGGTCTTGGTCATGGCCTGCTCCAGGTTTCTGCGATCTACTGCGGGCAACAGGCAAGGGCAAGACCGACCCGGGGCGGGGCTGACGGTTAGCAGGGATAGGTCCTGTGATGGAGGACGTATGGCGCGGCCCCTGATTCCTCGAAGGCTCGCTCCACGTGGGCGGTCTTCCCTGAGGACCGCCTTCCTCTGGCTCCCTGTCAGCCTGGCCATGGGATGCGGTGACGACACGCCCTCCACGCCGCCGCCTGTCGTGGTCATCGGTGCCGCCTCGGAGCATGCCTCTGCCACCGGCTTCGATGAGTATGCGGGCACGTGCTGCGATGAGCCCCTGATCACCGCGGTCGTCGATACACACATCGCCCTCGCCACGGCGCTCGCCGCAGACGATGGCCCGGCAGCGACCGCTGAGGTCGCCGCCTTCAAGGCCGCCGTGGAGGCAGCGCTGGGCGCCGGCGCGGGCGTCACCGAAGCCGACCGGACCCACCTGTCGAGCCTGTCCGATCTCGGCGGGCGGATGGTCGCCTTGGGCGCCGACCTCGAGGGCTTGCGCGCGGAGCTCGGGGACACGGTGGACCCGCTGTTCACGCTGGTGGCCGCCCACGGTGGCGGTGAAGGCAAGCTCGTGGTGGCCTATTGCCCCATGGCCACGCCTCCTGGGCGCTGGCTGCAGCGGACCGAGCCCCTGGCCAATCCGTACTACGGCGCCGAGATGCTGCGCTGCGGCGTCTTCGAGTCGCTGGCTGACGCGGGCTACCCCGGTGGCTGAAGCGTTCCTCGTCGATGCCCTGCGCACTCCCTTGGGCCCGAGCTTGGCTGGGGGTGTGGAGGCGCTGGCTGCACTGCCGCTGCAGGGCCTGATCGACCGTCACGGTCTCGACCCCCGCTCCATCGACGAGGTGATCGTGGGGTCCTCCCCTCGCGCCGGGGTGGAGCCTGCCATGGTGGCGCGCTGGGCCGCCTTGCTCGCGGGCCTGCCGTTCTTCGTGCCAGCGCGCTCTGTCCACCGGGGGGATGCCGCCGGGCTGCCCGGCCTCTCGGCGGCGGTGGAGCTGGTGGCCAGTGGCTACCGGGACCTCGTGCTCGTCGGCGCCGCAGGGGTTCCACAGCCCGCATGGGCATCGCTGCACGAGCGGGCACCGGCCGCTCTGCGCTGGAACCACGGCTTCGTGGGCCCCGCTGAGGCGGCCGACATCTGGTGCCGCCGTCTGGAGCTCGACGCCGACGCCCTGACGGAGCTGGCCCAGGCCGACCTCGCGCGGGCGCTGCAGGCTGTCGAAGACGGCGAGCTCGACGAGGAGATCGTGCCCTCCCTCGACACGGACGGCGCCTGGCACGGGCGAGACCTGCCACAGCACGCCGCGGCTGCGGCTCCCGAGGTCGCTGGCGCGGCGGCGGTCCTGGTGGCGAGCGATCAGGCGCTGGCCGATCACGGCCTGAAGGCGCGAGCGCGTGTGGTGGGCCAGGCGGCTGCCGGCGTGGACCCCACGGCCACCTGGGGCGGGGGCATCGTGGCTGGCCAGCGGGTGCTTGCCGAGCTGGCCGTGGGCATCGACGAGGTCGATCTCTTCGAGCTGGACGCGCCCTTTCGGGCGGTCGGCGAGGGCCATCGGCGTGACCTGGGGGTGGGCGTGGAGGCCGCCTTCGCGCTGGGCAGTCCGGGCGCCTTCGGCCGTCCTCCGGGCACATCGGGGCTGCGGAGCCTGGTCACCTTGCTCGGTGCCCTGGAGCGCAGAGATCTCCGCTTCGGGCTGGCCAGCGTGGACAGCGTCGACGGCCAGGGCACCGCCGTGCTCCTCGATCGGGCCATCTACTCCTGAGGCCTGCCAGGCGAGGTCTCAGAGGCCTCCGCCGTGCAGAAGGCTCGCGGTCGAGTTCGAGTAGGCCCCGATCAGGAGGTCGTCGATGCCGTCTCCCGTGACGTCTTGGCCGGCATAGACCTGGCCGCCCACGTACCCACTCTGGGTGTGCCCCTCCACCCGTCCCAGGGCCGTGTTCGTGCTCACCCGGCCCGAGACGCCGCCGTGGAAGACGTGGGCGGCGCCACCGTAGTTGGTGACCTCGCTGCTGCCCAGGTCGCCGATGATGATCTCGGCCTTGCCGTCGTCGTCGAGGTCGCCTGCGGTGACGTCGTAGCCGAAGTACGGGGTCTCCTTTGCGTTGTAGAGGATGGCGTCTGCGTCTTCGGCTAGCGATGCTGGTGCAGCGCCGGAGAACATGTAGACGGTCCCGCTGCCGTAGGTGCTGTCGTTCGGCGCGGCGAGCAGGATGTCGTCGGTACCGTCGCCGTCGACATCGTCGCTGGCCAGGGAGTAGCCGAAGGAGGCGCTGGAGACGCCGGGTCCGCTGATGAGGGCTCCTACGTCACCGAGGTAGGCACCTTCGGCGATGTCGTCGGTGAGCACGATCCACGCGTGACCGCTGGTGACGCCCGAGCTGTCGTAGCCGTAGTAGTCGGCGATGACGACATCTTCGCGGCCGTCGCCGTCGAGGTCCCCCACGGAAGAGACCTGGTGGCCGGGGTGGATGGAAGCGTTGGGCTCCTCGTACAGCATGATGTCGGTATCGTCTGGCAGGGACAGGTCGGAGTCGACGGGTCCCAGGATGTAGTGGACCTCGCCTGCGGAGGGCTGGCTGATGACCAGGTCCGAGGTGCCATCTCCGGAGAAGTCGCCGCTCGCCAGGTAGTGGCCGAAGGAATTCATCGAGGAGCTGAGCCCGGCAATCGTGGAATCGGCCTGGCTCGCGAGGGTCACTGTGCCCAGGGGACCGGCGAAGAGCAGGGCGGTGCCATCGTTCTGCATCCCGAGGAGCTCGTCGGTGCCGTCGCCGTCCATGTCTTCGATGATCTGGAGCTGGTAGCCGAGGTAAGACGCGCCGCGCACGATGGCTGAGGCATCGGCGGTGGACAGCGCGCTGGGGCCCTGGTCGGCCTCGAAGACGTAGATGCCCCCGGCGTAGGAGAAGTCGTAGATGTCGGAGATCACGACCTGGTCGGTGCCGGTGCCCAAGAGGTCACCCATGCCCAGGGCGCGGCCAAAGGTGGAGTTGGAGCCCTCGAAGGTGAAGGGCAGGGCGTTCGAGTCCACCGCGCCGTCGATCATCTGGCAGTCGTTTGCACCGCCGTCGCAGTCATCGTCGATGAGGTTGAGGCAGATCTCTTCGGCGCCGGGGTTGATCTCGCCCTCGTCGTCGTCGCAGTCGTCCCCATTGTCGACCTGGGCAGCCGTGGGCTCGCAGGTGATCTCCTCGGTGTCCGGATCGCCGTAGCCATCGCCGTCGGTGTCGTCGTACCAATAGGACGAACCGCCGAGGTCGTCGTCGTCGGTGTTGACCAGACCGTCGCAGTCCTCGTCCACCTCCTCCTCATCGCAGATCTCCTCGGCGTGGGGGCTGACGTCGGAGTTCTGGTCGTCGCAGTCGCCCGTGCTGTCGACGTAGCCGTCGGGGACCTCGCAGAAGGTCCAGGCAGGGCCGGCACCCACGCCGTCGCCGTCCGTGTCGGCCCAGAACG
>JAERSX010000470.1 GCA_016845285.1 Deltaproteobacteria bacterium
CAGCAGCACCGCGGGTGCCCAGGGCTGCTCTCGGGTCAGGGTGCGGGCGGCCTCGACGCGGCGCCAGGGAGCGGCGGTGGTCGACAGGGTGGATGGATCTGCGAAGCACGCCACGAAGTCGAGGAGACGCGTGCTCGTCAGCTCGACGAAGCGGAGGAAGTCTGGCAGGCGGGGCTCGGCTTGGCCGCGGAGCCAACGACCCACGGCGTGTCGGCTGTGCCCGAGCTGGGTGGCGAGCTGGGTGGCCGAGAGTGAGCCCTGCAGGTGGCGCATGAGCGCCGCGGTGCCTGCGGGCTTCCACATGGGGGCCGCGCTCGGATCGGGCTCCTTGAAGGAGGCCAGCGCCTCGTCCACGTCGCAGCCCGTCCGGTGGGCCAGCCAGAAGAAGGTGGCGGCTGTGGGCCAGCGGCGCCCGCTCTCCCAGAGGTAGACCACGTTCGTGGTGTACTGCAGACGCTTCGAGAGTCCGCGTTGGCTGCGGGATCCACGCCGAGCCCGCACGAGCTGTCGGCTGAGTAGATCGATGTCGAGCATGGTGTAGTGTATCTCTTGCGCGCACATATATATGCGAATGGAGGCCACAATATGTGCGGTATCGGGTTTGTCTCGTCCGCTGCGGTCGGGCATGTTGTGTACAGCACGGACGACGCGGCTTCGGCCGCCACCTGGAGACCTCATGCGCGCCATCGCCCCCCTTCTGATCGTCGGCTCCCTGCTGGTCGCGACTGCCTGCACGCCCGTCGATGAGCCTGGTGTTGCCGACCCCAACCTCGGGGGACAATTCGGCGAGGAGACGGGTGACAAGTGCGAGCTCATAGACGAGGTCGAGCTCGGCTGGGACGAGGAGAGCCCCCTGGGCTTCACACCGAACGACCTGGCGGACCTGCTCGTGGGAGACACCGTCGGAGTGCTCACATGGGTCGACGGTTCCACCACTGGGTACGCCGCGAGCCTCGCCGAGGGGGCCAGCGCCTTCTACCGTAGCTACGAGCAGGTGGACGATGGCTCGGGTGCGGAGATCGACTACGGGTGCGGTGAGGTCGTCGCCATCGAGCTCAGCATGCAGTTCTCGAGCGATGAAGGGGCCTTGGACGAGTCCTGGGACCTGACGCTCGAGTCCGGCTACACCGACGTGGCCGGCCTGACCGTAGAGCTCGACGACATGACCGGGAGTCTCGACATCGCGTCGTTCTCCTCCGAGACCTTTGACGAGACCTGGGCCGACCTGACCATCACCTTCGATGATGAAGAGGGCCCCTCGGGCGAGATCGTCGGCTACGGCGAGAGCCGGAGCTCGGGCAGCGGCAGTGGCGAGGGGACGGTGACGGTGTCCCGCTTCGACATCGCCACCTTCTGATCACCCTGCGAGGGGTGCGGTCTACCGTCGGGTCGCTTGCCAGACGGTGCCCGCGCTGTCGACGGCGACGACGGCGCCGCAGGGCTGGCCCGACACCGACGTCAGGTCGGCCTCTCCCACCGTGGGCAGCGTCGTCCACTCGGCGCCGTCGAAGTGGAAGGCGCCGCCGCTGTGTCCCACCACGATCTGGCCGTCCTCGCTCGACTCCCAGGTGCTCCGCAGGTCAGCGTCGGTGTCGAGCTGGGTCACCGTCCAGGGCTCGCCCTCGGCGTCCTGGCGGGCCAGCTTGCCCTGGCCTCCGAGCGCCACGAGCGCCTGGCCGTCCGGCGAGCTCAGGGCCTCTTCTGCGTGGTCGCGGATCACATCGAAGTCGGGGATGATCTCGGCGGACCAGGCGGCTGGGTCGGTCCAGTCGCCGCCGTCGAGGGTCAGGATCTCGGCATTCGAGATGTCGGATGCGAGACCCGTGGCGTGGGTGGCCGACCAGCTGTGCAGGCTGGTGAGCGAGAGGGTGAGCGAGACGATCTCGGCGGTGCCGTCGTCGGAGAAGCGCCCCTCGAAGGGGTAGTAGGGGCAGACCGTCAGTCCCGTGCCGTCCGGGGCCACGGACACCGAGACCGGTCCGAGGCACGAGTCCATGCTCAGACGCTCCTGCCACCCTGTGTCGGTGAGGGACCAGACCTCTCCCATGCTGCCGCTGCGGACGGTGGCGAGGATCTCGCCCTCGGGTCCCTGGGCGAGGACGTCGACGATGAACGCGTCGCCCCAGGCTGCGGGAGCCAGGTCGGTGAGCTCGCCGTCGCTGACGGTGGCCAGGACGCCGGTCCCGCCGACGTAGACCGTCCCGTCCGCCGTGACCAGGGTGGCGCCGAGGGGGGCATCGGCCTCGGCCATGGCTGCGAAGCCGTCGACCGCTTCGCAGTCGCCATGGGGGAGGACCCGGTCGTCCGTGTCATCGGCCTCTGCGTGGTCCGGGGTGCCGGGTCCGGCGCAGCCGAGGAGGGCGACGAGGGTGAGGGGCGTGACGTGGGCGAGGCTGAGTTGGGTCATGGCGATCTCCTGCGATCACCATGGCGGCCCAATTCGATACGTGGAATCAGAATGTGGTGTACGTGACAATTCGTGAGTCACGAACAACGCGGGGCGTGCTGTCAGGCAGCAGCCAGGCGGTGCTCACTCAGCCAGGCCTGCATGGCCTCGATGAAGCCGCGGGTGCTGTCCAGGTAGGGCGCGTGTCCGTAGCCCTCCGGCTCCAAGAACAGGGTGTGGGCCGGCAGGTGCGTGCGGAAGAAGTCGCGGGTGTGGTGCGGGAGCACGTCGTCGGCCACGCCCCAGAACAGCATGATCGGCGCCGACAGGCTGCCGACCTCGCTGGGGTGGAGCAGGTGTTGTTTCTGCACTCTGGTGAGCAGCTCACGGACCGAAGGGCTGGCCATGCGGGCCCGGGCGCCCCAGGCCAGGGGGAAGCGGAAGCTGTTGGGGCGGCCGAGGAAGCGGTCGGCGAAGGCCAGCGCCTGCTTGTAGGTCTCGAGACGGAACGAATCGAGGAAGTCGCGGAGCTCGGCCTCGGGCATGGGCGCGCCGCCTGGCGAGGCCAGCACCAGGGCCTGCACGAGCTCGGGGCGGGCGGCCGCAAAGCGGATGGCTGCCATGCCCCCCAGCGAGTTGCCGAAGATCACCGATGGCTCACAGAGCACCTGGTCGACCATCTCCAGCATGGCCTCGCGCAGATCGTCGGGGTCCATGCCGCCCTCGGGAGTGGGGCTGAAGCCGTGGCCGGGCAGGTCGGGGGCGATGAGCTTGCTGTGGTAGTGACGCAGGCCGCGCATCAGCCGCTCGTAGTCCACGGCACAGGAGCCGAGGCCGTGCAGCAGGATCACCGGCGGGCCGTCTCCCTCTCCCTCCAGCTCGAGGAGGTGGATCAGCCCCCGCGAGGTCTCGATGTGGCGCCCTTCGAAGCCCTGTCGACGCAGCCGATGCAGGCGTAGGCGGTCCAGCTGGTTCAAGAGACCTGTCGACATCGGCGCCAGTGTACCCCCAGCCAACACAGCTTCCGGCACGTGTTCGTGCGCACACGGTCTGGACAGGCGGTGTCTCGGGAGGTGTCGAGGTGGCCATGTTCGTGGCCAAGGCGGTCAGAGCGAGCTGTCCCCACGACGTCGTGGGTTACGGCGTCGGCGCTCCATGACTCGGTTCTCCCCCGCTTCTGCCCGCTCGGCCCGAGCCCTCCGCGATGGCGCCTGGGGCTCGCGCCTCAGCTTCTCGCCCAAGGTCTTCCTGCCGGTGACCCGGCTCTGTCGGAATCGATGCAGCTACTGCTCGTTTCGACGAGACCCCACGGGGCTCGACCAGCACACGATGTCGCCGGCTCAGGTGGTGGAGGCCCTCGACGCCGCGGTGATGGCAGGCTGCACCGAGGCGCTCCTCTGCCTGGGCGACACGCCGGAGACGGGCTTGCCGGGCTACCGCGCGCTGCTCGAGTCCTGGGGCTACGCCAGCACGGTGGGCTATCTCGAAGCCATCGCGCACATGGCCCTCGAGCGAGGGCTGCTGCCCCACACCAACGCCGGCATCCTCTCGGAGGCTCAGCTCCGACGGCTCCGGGCCTGCAACGTGAGCATGGGGCTCATGCTGGAGTCGACGAGCGAGCGCTTGTGTGGGCCGGGTGGACCCCACGCCCGGGCGCGAGACAAGCGTCCCGCCGTGCGCCTGGCCATGCTCGAGACCGCCGGCCGCCTGCGCATCCCCATGACCACCGGCCTGCTCGTGGGCATGGGTGAGACGGCGGCCGAGCGACAGGACACCATCGAGGCCATCGCCAGGCTGCATGCCCGCCACGGGCACATCCAGGAGGTCATCGTGCAGCCCTTCCGGGCGGGCGCCGGCACGCCCATGGCTGGCGCTCCAGAGCCCGAAGACGCCGTGATCTCCGAGGCGATCTCCCTGGCCCGCACCACGCTGCCGGTCGAGGTCTCGGTCCAGACCCCCCCCAACCTGGGGCGCCTGGCCCCCGCCTGGGGCGCCGGCATCAACGACCTCGGCGGCATCTCGCCGGTGACCCCGGACTTCATCAACCCTGGCCACCCCTGGCCGGAGCTGGTGGCCCTGGCCGACGAGGCGGCGACCCTGGGGGCGCGGCTCGAGGCGCGTCTGCCGGTGTATGCACGCTTCGTCGAGACGCCGGGCTGGCTCGACCCGGCCCTGCGGCCGGTCGTGGAAGCCGCCGCCGTGCAGCAGCGCGAGCGCTGGGCCTGGCTCGGGGCACGGGGCGCGGCATGAGGGCGCTGCTCCAGGCTGCCTCCCGGGGCGAAGACCTCGACCTGAACGGGGTGACCGCGCTGCTCGAGGCCCGTGGAGCCGAGCTCGCCGAGCTGGTCTCTCTCGCAGATGCTGTCCGGCAGGCCCAGGTGGGCGACACCGTCACCTACGTGGTCAACCGCAACATCAACTTCACCAATGTCTGTGTGAAGAGCTGTCGCTTCTGCGCCTTCGCCCGAGGCTTCCGCTCAGAGGAGGGCTACCGCCTGACCGTGGCTCAGGTGGCCGATCGTGCGCGCGAGGCCGCCGACCTCGGCGCCACCGAGGTCTGCCTGCAGGCGGGCCTCGCTCCGGAGCTCGACGGCGCGGCCTACGTGCGCCTCTGCGCGGCTGTCCAAGCGGCGGCCCCGGGGCTCTCCATCCACGGCTTCTCTCCCGAAGAGCTCTTGTACGGGGCGCGGCGGAGTGGCTGGACGGTGCACAGCCTCCTCGAAGAGCTCGTGGCCGTGGGCCTCAGCTCCATCCCCGGGACCTCTGCTGAGATCCTGGTCGACGAGGTGCGGCGCCAGCTGGCGCCCGGCCGTCTCAGCACGGCCGAGTGGTGCGACGTGGTGCGCACGGCCCACGGTCTCGGCCTGCCTTCGTCGGCCACCCTGATGTACGGCCACATCGAGACAGCCCGACACCGGGCGCAGCACCTGCTGGTGCTTCGGTCCCTCCAGGCCGAGACGGGTGGCTTCACCGAGCTGGTGCCCCTGTCCTTCGTGTGGTCCGAGGCCCCGCTGTGGCGGCAGCAGCTGGCGCCGGGTGTGCGGGCGGGGCCCACCCAAGACGAGACCAGGGCCCTCTTCGCCGTGAGCCGGCTGGTGCTGGGCGCCCACATCCCCCATCTCCAGGTCTCCTGGGTCAAGGAGGGGCTCGCGCGGGCCGGGGAGCTGCTTCGCTGCGGGGCAGACGACCTGGGCGGCACGCTCATGAACGAGAGCATCTCGGTGTCTGCGGGGGCCGCTCACGGCCAGCTCGCGACCCCTCGTGACCTTCGAGGCGTGGCTCGGGCCGTGGGCCGTCTGCCGGCGGAGCGATCGACGGACTACCGGGTGCTTCGACGCTTCGACACCGACGCCGATGCCGAGGAACAGGGCCTCGACGACCTGGACGCGATCAGCGATGCAGATGCCCGCTTCGGTTCCTACGCGGGGCTGGTGGCTGCGGCGAGGGGGTAGCCCAGCAGCCAGGTGATGCGACCCGGGCCGGCCTGGACCTGTCCCATCTCCCAGGTCCACCCCTCACGCTGGAGCGGTGCCACGAGGGCCTCTTGCTCAGCCAGCGAGTAGGTGCGCCACTGACTCACCCAGCCGTCCCAGGCGATGGTCAGCGGCAGGAGCGGCACCACGTAGGTGAGCAGGAGCCAGCTCAGTCGAACCGGTCGCACCATGGGCATCATGAGCCACACGAACAGCGGGATGAGGGCGCTGCCGAGGGTGAGCGACAGGAAGCTGCGCTCGCTGACCTCTGCCATGAGGATGGGCTGGCCGGCGGCCTGTGCATCTCGGAACACCGCGCGGGCATCATCGGGCTGCAGATGGTGGAGTGCGTTGAAGATGGTGCGCAGGCCGGTGAGATCGGCGGGCACGGTGCGGGCGTCGACCGGCGTGGGGTGGACGGACACCCCGTCGTCTACGAGGTCTTCGAGGCTCGCTTGGTTGGGATGGAGGTCGGTGAGCAGCAGCTCTGGGCGATCGGGGAGCGCCGCCACGAGATCTGGAGTGGGGCCGCCCCCGCCTGCACAGAGGTCGACGATGCGGCGCGTGGGGCTGTAGGCCAGGCCCCGGGTCGCGAGTGGGACGAGGTACTGGGCGACTCCGACCTTGGCCTGCAGGGTGCGCAGGTAGGCGGTCCCGGCGTCCGCCAGGGTGCGCGGGTACCAGGCCAGATCGGCGAGCTCGAAGAGGTGGACGCGGTCCATTGAGCGCTGGACTATCCAGCCAGGAGGGCCCGCCGCTCGTCGGCCCCGAGCCTACGAAGGTCTCGTGGAAGGTCGATGTCGAGGGTGATGCCGGGGAGATCGAGGATGGCGAGCTCTGGCCAGGTCTCCCTGTGGCTGAGGAGGCTGTCGGGGAAGCCGAGGGCCGTGGGGGGCGCGGGCAGGTCGACGAACAAGGCGTTGGTGCCGGTCCCGTGGTGGTCGGGGACTGCGACGGGGGCGCCGTGTCGGAGCAGGGCGTCGAGGTCGGCCAGGTCCAGGCGGCCGTTCG
>JAERSX010000471.1 GCA_016845285.1 Deltaproteobacteria bacterium
TGCAAGATCAGCTCGCCTTGGTGGTCGACCGAGCGAGGGCGCTGACCGAAGCACCGCTGGTGTGTGCCGTGCGCTGGACGCAGTCAGCGGATCGACACGCCATCGGCATCGAGGCGGTGGCCGGCGATGCGTCGGAGCTCCCCCACCCGAGCGCGATCTCCAGCACGGTCGTGGGGAAGGTGGTCGAGGAGCAGCGGCCCACGTGGTCAGACGATGCCGCCCGGGAGTCGCAGTACGCGGAGTCCCAGAGCGTGCAGGCCTACGGACTGCGCAGCGTGGCCTGTCTCCCGCTCGGGCGCCGCGCCGCGCTCTACCTCCAAGACCCCGACACCCCAGCACGCTTCACCCTCGCGCACCGGGCACACCTCACCGCGCTCTGCACCCTGGCCGCCTCCGTGCTCGACGCACCGACCAAGACGCCCACGCAGCCGGCCCCACCGACCATTCCCGGGCTGGTCGGCGACAGCCCGGCGATGCGCACCGTGGCTCGAAGCATCGGTGCCTTTGCACCCTTGCCCTGGCCAGCGCTGATCCTCGGCGAGACCGGCGTGGGCAAGGAGCTCGTGGCCCGCGGACTGCACGCGCTCTCGCCGGTGGCAGAGGCGCCCTTCGTGGCAGTGAACTGCGGGGCCATCCCCTCCGAGCTCGCCGAGAGCACCCTGTTCGGACACGTGCGTGGAGCGTTCACGGGTGCGGATCGAAAGCGAGAGGGCCTGGTCGCCCGCGCAGGCGGCGGCACGCTCTTTCTCGATGAGGTCGGAGAGCTGTCGCCGGGGGTCCAGGTGAAGCTGCTGCGGTTGCTGCAGGAGGGCGTCTACGAGCCCGTGGGTGGCCAGGCCGAGCTCACCTTCCGGGGCCGCGTGGTCGCCGCCACGCACCGCGACCTGAAGGCCAAGGGCTTCCGGGAAGACCTCTACTACCGCCTCGCTTCGTGCGTGCTCCACGTGCCTCCGCTGAGAGAACGCGCCAGCGACATCCCCCAGCTGGCCGCGGTCTTGCTCCAGCGGGCCGTGGCCGAGCTTCCTGGAGTGCCGCCGCTCAGCCTCTCTGGCGCCACCCTGACGGTCCTCCGGTCACGCGCCTGGCCAGGCAACGTGCGCGAGCTGGAGAACAGCCTGCGGGCCGCCATCGGGCGGGGACTCGTCGAGGGCGCGTCCACCCTCGAGCCGCGCCACTTCGCCGATGCGCTGACATCGACGAGCACCGACATCCCAGATGAGCTGGACCTGCAGACCGCCACCGAGCGCTTCCAGCAGCAGCGCGTCACCGCAGCACTCACGGCCTGCCAAGGCAACCGAACCCAGGCGGCCGCGCACCTGGGGGTGAGCCGACAGTGGCTGCACCGCCTGCTGCACAAGTGGGGGCCGCAGGACACCTGGGCCTCGGCGCAGCCAGCCGGAGCCCGACCATGAGCGATGCGTTCGAGCGACTGTTGGACCGCATGGTGCCCGGCAGTGGCAAGCACAGCGTGGACGCCCCGCACCTGCCGCCGACCCTGGGACTGGAGCCGGGGCCCATCATCGCCCGAGGCAGCGTGGGCTGGCTGATGCGCGCGAGGGACCCCATGCTTCAGCGCGAGGTCGCGGTGAAGCTCAGCGCACCGGAGCGAGGCCGCGAGGGCGCAGAGAGCGTGCTCCAGGAGGCGCGCACCACCGCCCGCATCGCCCACCGGGCCGTGTTGCCGGTCCATCGGGCGGTAGACCTGGGCGACACCGCCGCGATCGTGTTCCGCTTGGCTCCCCGACTCACCCTCGGCACCATGTTGTTCGGCGACATGCGGCACCTGATCGACAACTTCCCCATCTGGGATCGACTGCGCATGGCGCTGGAGGGAGCGAGCGCGGTCGCCCATGCGCACAGCCAGGACGTGGTCCACGGCGACCTCCACCCCGGCAACGTGGCCATCGGCAACATCGGCGAGCTGTTCGTGCTCGACTGGGGTGGAGTCGCCGCGGAGCAAGACACGTTCTCCGGCCACCCGGCCTACGCGGCTCCCGAGACGCTGGTCGGTGGACTCCCCTCGGCGCAGGCGGATGTGTACGCACTGGCGTGCTTGATCTGGGAGGTCATGACGCTGCGCTCCCTGCGCCCCCGGAGGCAGGACGAAGAGGTCGGCGCCTGGATCCTGCGGCTGCAGGGGGAGCCCTTGGTGGCCCCCGACGCGCCGGCGACGATGGACCCCGCCCTGGCCAGGTTGCTGGTGGCTGGCATGGCGCCGTCACCCGAGGATCGACCCACCGCACGGGACATCGTGGGAGGGGCACGGGCCGTGATGACCGGCCAGGAGGACCTGCGGCGGCGGCGGGATGAAGCCACCGCGCTGCTCAGCCGCTCGCGCGAGGCACTCGAGCGGTACGCCGACCTGGGAGAGCAGGTGGCCGCCGAGCAGAAGGTGGCGGCGGTGCAGCGCGCGGTGCTCCCTCACCACGCCCCCGTGGAGCAGAAGCTGCCGCTGTGGAAGACCGAGTCGCGCATGCGCACCTTCATGGTGGAGCAGGAGCTCACGTGGCTCACAGCTGCCGAGCAGGGCGTGCGGGCCCTTGCCCTGGCACCCGACGAAAAGGAAGCCCGACGGGCGCTCGCCGAGCTCTGGTGGGCCCGCCTGCGCCAGGCCGAGAGTGGCGGCAGCCCCGCCGAGATCGCCATGTCGCTCTCGCGGCTGGAGCAGTACGACGACGGCGTGCACTCCGCCGCGTTGTCGGCGCCCGCGCACCTCAGCCTGGTGTGTGCCATGCCCGATGCGGAGGCCCGCATCGAGCGCTTCGTGATGCGAGATCGTCAGCTGGTCCCCGAGCACTTGGCCACACACCCCCTCCCCCTGGAGCGCCTCGAGCTGGACCCCGGCTCGTGGCGGGTCGTGGTCTCCGCACCGGGCCATGTCTCGGCCAGCTACCCCGTCGCCCTGCGGCGCGGACATCACCACCGCGGTGGGGTGACGCTGGTGCGAACAGACCAGCTCGACGACGACTGGGTGCAGGTGCCCGGCGGGGCCTTCCACATGGGAGGCGACCCCATCGCGCGCCTGATGAGCTCCAGGGTCGGCGGCAGAGGACCCCTGCGTGGCTTCAACGCCTCAGGCGATCCCCTCGCGCGACAGGCGCTCGACTCGTGCAGCCCCACCGTCGAGGACCTCTTCGTCATGCGCACGCCCGTCACCGTGGCCCAGTACGCCGCGTTCCTCGCCGAGCTCGACCCGGCGGAGGCCCACGCCCACGCACCGGGAAGCTCCAGCGCGTTCGGCGCCAGCCGGGGGTACTGGCCCGACCGCGGAGGTCGGCCCACGCTGCCAGCGGACTGGGACCCCCTGTGGCCAGTGTTCGGGGTGAACCTGGACGACGTACGCCGCTACGCTGGGTGGGCGAGCGCTCGGGCGGGGGTGACGCTGCGGTTGCCCACCGAGATCGAGTGGGAGAAGGCCGCGCGAGGAGTGGACGGCCGCCCGTTCCCTTGGGGCGCGGAGTTCGATCCCACCTTCGCCCACATGCGTCGCTCCCGGCCCGGGCCCGCTCGGCCAGCCAAGGTGGGGAGCTACCCCGCCGACGTCTCCGTGTACGGATGCACAGACATGGCGGGCTGTGTGCGCGAGTGGACGGCCTCTGCCTTCGACGCCGACTTGCTCGTGGTGCGAGGGGGCAGCTGGCAAGACGACGAGGACGATCTACGGCTGGCCTCCCGGGCCGGCTTCGAGCCCGGGCTGCGACACGAGAACGTGGGGTTCCGGCTCGTGAGCTCCGCACCGGTCCCGTAGCGGATAGCGAGCATTCGCGGCTTCGGCCGAGTACATCTCGGTCACGCTGGCTCGGCGGGTGCCCGGTTTGGTTCGCTGGCGGCGCCGAGGCCACGCTGAGGGGATGCATCCGGTCGCCCTTGGTGGCGTGGAGGCCGTCTTCGCGGGCCCTTGTAGGTGTGCCGACGCAGCGGTGCCCACGAAGACGCCAGGAGGGTCCCGTATCCGGCTTCAGCCGGCGAGCGCGCTCGAGTTGGGGGGGCGC
>JAERSX010000472.1 GCA_016845285.1 Deltaproteobacteria bacterium
GCACATGCGACAGCAGCTCGGCGCCTCGCACCAGGCGCGGCGCCGGGCGGCTGAAGCAGCTGTTGGCGTCGAAGGCGAAGACGCGCCCCTGGCGCAGGGCGGGCAGACCGGCCAGCTCGGGCCGGGCGTAGAGCTGGCGAGCGAAGGCGATGTTGTCGTCGACGCCGTAGCCACATGCGATCACACCGATGAGATCGGGCTCCGCGGCCGCCACCTCCTCCCAGGGGATGCGCTTGGAGTCGACGCCCACGGCGCCGAGCACGTCGGTGCCGCCGGCCCGCTCGATCTGCTCGGGCACCCAGTGCCCGCCGGTAAACGCGGGGTCGGGCCACTCCAGCAGGGCGACACGCGGGGCATCCGGCGCCTGGGGAACGGCTGCCCACCGGGCCCGCAGCTCCTCGCAGCGGGCCACGGCCACCTCGGCGACACCAGCCGCCGCACCGAGCCTGCGGATGTCGTCCAGCACCCCCTCGAAGGACGTGCCGCCCAGCGAGATCACCGTGGCTGCCTCGCTGATGTCGCACGGGATGCCGTCCATGGCCTCGGCCACGGTGGCATCGCTCACGGCGCACACATCGCAGAGCCCCTGGGTGACGATGAGCCCTGGGGCGAGCTCGGCGAGGAGCGTGCCGTTGACGGTGTAGAGCGCCTTGCCTTCGCGCACGGCTGCGGTCACCCGCGCATCGATCTCGGCCTGGCTGAGGCCATGGGGGATGATCGAGTCGGTGAGCTGAGGCAGGGCGCGCACACTCGCAGGAAAGTCGCACTCGTGGCTCACACCGACGAGTCGGTCCTCCAGGCCGAGGAAGCAGGCGATCTCGGTGGCGCTGGGGAGCAGGCTGGCGATGCGCAAGAGGAACCTCCGGGCTGCGGCGCTAACCCGACTCGCCCGCTCTACGAGACCCGCGGGTTAGGACGGCGCCTCGGAGGAGTCCCGATGCTCATGCTCGCCCTGCTGGCCCCCCTCGCCATGGTGGGCGAGGCCGATGCCGCCGCCTACTACTTCACCGATGCCGGCACCCGAGGCATGGCGCGCGGCGGCGCCTTCGTCGCTGGCGTCAACGACCTGAGCGCCCAGTACTACAACCCCGCTGGGCTCATGAACCTGAGCCGCGGCCAGGTCTACGTCAACCACAGCCTGGTCACCCAGGACATCGCGTTCACCCGGGTCGACTACGACGCCGACGGCACCGTGCTCGAGACGCACCCCACCGTCGAGAACATCGCAGACCCCATGCACATCCCCCAGTTCGCGGTGGGCCACCACTTCGGCATGGACAACTTCATGTTCGCCGTGGGCCTGCACCCGCCCTTCGCCCCCGACCTGGAGTACCCGGCCGACGGCGCCCAGCGGTACTCGCTGCAAGACAGCCTGGTGCTCCAGTTCTACCTGGGGCCCACCGCCGCCTGGCAGCCCACCGACTGGCTCAAGGTCGGCGCCGGCGTGTACTGGTCGTACGTCAAGGCCGACTACGGCCTGAGCTTGCTCACCTGCACCAGCGTCGAAGAAGCCTACGCCTGTGAAGATGAGCCCGACACCTACGACGTGGACGTCTTCCTCACCATGGAAGACAAGAAGCGGTACACCTGGAACGCCGGCATCATCGTCGACCCCATCGAGCAGGTCTCCATCGGCCTCAGCGTGCTGCCGCCCATCAAGGTGGCCGGCGAGGGCAGCCTCACCGCCGACTTCGGCGAAGATCACCTCATCGCCAACTTCCTCGACGGCACGAAGTTCACCGATCCCAACGTGACCGTGAACCTGACCATGCCGCTCATCATCCGCAGCGGCGTGGCGGTTCGCCCCCTCGAGGGCCTCGAGGTCGAGGCTGCCGCGGTCTACCAGCGCTGGTCCATGACCGAAGAGATCCGCGTCACCGACCTGCAGCTTGCGCTCACCGCCAACCCTGACGGCCTCCTCGAAGAAGACATCATGCTGGCCGACGACGTGGTGCTGCCCGCCGGCTACCAGGACATGGTGAGCTGGCGACTCGGCGGCGAGTACGACGCCACGGACTGGCTCACGGTGCGCGCCGGCGGCTACTACGAGCCCACCGCCATTCCCGCCATGGTGCAGGCCGTCTCGCTCGTCGACGGCAACAAGTGGGGCATCGGCCTGGGCGGCACCTACTGGTTCAAGGACACCTTCAGCGTGGACCTGGGCTACAGCCGCACCCAGATCGCCGAGCGAGACATCCGCTACAGCGAGGTCAGCCACGTGCTCCTGCCGCTGGACTTCGCCGCCGTGCTCGCCGGCGAGGAGACCGGCATCGAGAACGGAGGCGTGGTGGGCAACGGCAACATCAAGACCAGCAGCCAGTACGTGTCCGCGGGCCTGACCTTCTACTTCGGCAAGGAGCGCGGAGGAGAGGCGGGGTGATGCCCCCGGTCCCGCTCCTGGCGCTGGTCTACGCCTGTACGGCCTCGACCGAGCCCAGCAACGACACCGCCAGCTCCGGAACGCTCACCCCCACCCTGGGCGAGCCGGTGCAGCTGGTGCCCGGAGACGGCCTCCCCGTCCAGGCCGAGACCCAGGACTCCAACAACAACCTCGACGTCATCGTGCACGAGGGCGAGACCTACTTCGTCTTCCGGACCGCCCCGACCCACTTCGCCAGCAGCGAGACCCGGCTCCACGTGGTGCGCTCGACCGACCGGGAGACCTGGTCGCACGAGCTCACGCTCCACTACGAGACCGACCTGCGGGAGCCGCGCTTCCTGAGCTGGGATGGCGAGCTCCTGCTCTACTTCGCCCGCCTGGGTGACAACCCCTCCGCCTTCGAGCCCGGCGACACCATGCTCACGGTGCGCGACGCCGACGGGGCGTGGTCCGAGCCCGAGATCTGGTTCGAAGAGGACTTCATCCCCTGGCGCATCAAGGTGCGCGACGGCGTGGCCGAGATGACCGGCTACTACGGTGGGGGCGATGTCTACGAGCTCGGCGAGCTGCCCGACATCCAGGTGGTGTGGCTGCAGAGCACCGACGGACGCACCTGGTCGGGCGTGGACGGAGCCGACGGAGAGCTCCTGCGAGGCGGCAGCTCCGAGACCGATCTCGTGGTGCTGGACGACGGGCGTGTGGTGGGCGTGGCCCGCAACGAGGCGGGCGATGAAGAGGGCTGGGGCTCGTGGATCTGCGTGGGCCAGGCCGACGCACCCTCGGACTGGTCGTGTGAGCTCGACCCCCGAAAGTACGACTCCCCTCTCCTCTTCCGACAGCCCCTGCCCGACGACCCCGATGCGGTCTGGCTCATCGGCCGCCGCCACCTCAGCGAGACCGGAAACTACGACCTGACCGCCGACGGCGAGCAGATGGCCGACACCCACGGCCAGCAGACCACCAACAACCAGGTGGCCTACTGGAACGAGCGCAAGCGCTGCGCCTTGTGG
>JAERSX010000473.1 GCA_016845285.1 Deltaproteobacteria bacterium
GGCCATGATCCTGGTGTTGAATTGCGGTAGCTCCAGCATCAAGGGGGCGGTGCTCGACCCGTCGACGGGCAGGCGCCTCTCCACGCTGCGCGTCGAGCGCCTCGGATCGGCCGAGGCTCGCGCCACCCTCGACGGTGAGTCCGAAGACCTCGGCCTCGTCGACGCTGAGGCGGCTCTGGGGTTGCTGCTGCCCAGGCTGCTCGGTGAGCACTCGGTCGACGGCGTCGGCCATCGGGTCGTGCACGGCGGCTCTGACTTCGTGGGTCCCACCGTCATCGACGACGCCGTGATGAGTCGCATCGAGGCCTTGATCCCCTTGGCGCCCCTCCACAACCCCGCCAACCTGGCGGGCATCGAGGCCGCACGGGAGCTGCTCCCGGAGCTCGTCCACGTCGCGGTCTTCGACACGGCCTTCCACAGCACGCTGCCGCGTCGGGCTCGCGCGTACGCCCTGCCTGCCGATGTTGCCGAGGCCCACGGCATCCGTCGCTACGGCTTCCACGGCACCAGCCACGCCTGGGCCGGTCGGCAGGTGGCTCGCCACCTCGGCGTCGATGTACGCGACCTGCGCATCATCACCTGCCACCTCGGCAACGGCGCCAGCGCCTGTGCCATCGAGTTTGGCCGGAGTGTCGAGACCTCCATGGGCATGACACCCCTGGAGGGTCTGGTCATGGGTACACGCTGTGGCGACCTCGACCCGGGGGTGCTCCTGCACCTCCTTCGGTCTGGAGAGGTCGACGTAGACGGACTCGACGACCTGCTCAACCGCCGCAGCGGCCTCGCCGGCCTGTCGGGTGTGGGCAACGACATGCGCGACATCGAGGCGCGAGCAGCCGAGGGCGACGAGGCCTGCCGGCTCGCGCTCCATGTCTTCACCCACCGCCTGCGCAAGCAGATCGGTGCGTATGCAGCGGTGATGGGCGGGGTGGACGTCATCGCCTTCACCGGCGGCATCGGCGAGAACAGCGCCCTCATCCGCCACCGCTCGCTCCAGCGCATGGACTTCCTGGGCGCCCGGGTCGACGAAGACCGCAACCGAGACGCGGCGGTGTCCCTGGATGTGCCTGTCGCGGGCATCGAGGCGTCCACGAGCCGGGTCAAGCTGCTGGTGGTGGCATCCGACGAACAGCGCGAGATCGCCGGGCAGACATCGGCGCTCGTCGCCGAGCGGAACCGGGTGGATGAGGCACGCACCATCCCCATCGCCATCAGCGCGCGCCACATCCACCTCACCCGGGCGGCCATCGACCAGCTCTTCGGTGAAGGCCACCAGCTCACTCCGCGGGCCCCCCTGTCCCAGCCGGGACAGTTCGCCTCCGAGGAGAAGCTCACCATCGTGGGCCCCAAGCGCAACATCACCGGTGTGCGGGTGCTGGGGCCGGCTCGTCCGGCCTGCCAGGTGGAGATCTCCCGCACCGACGAGTTCTTCCTGGGGCTGGACGCGCCGGTTCGCGACTCCGGCGACGTGCGGCACAGCGCGCCCTGTGTGCTGGAGGGGCCCGCCGGCCGACTGGCCCTCAGCGAGGGGGTGATCTGCGCGCGCCGCCACATCCACATGACCCCCGAGGATGCCGATCACTTCGGGGTCTCCGACCGGGATGTGGTGGAGGTCGCCATCGACAGCGAGGGGCGGGATCTCACCTTCGGCGACGTCTTGATCCGGGTCTCGCCGCGCTACCGCCTGGAGATGCACCTCGACACCGACGAGGCCAACGCTGCGCAGATCGAGCGAGGTGCCACCGGAGCCCTGGTCGACACGGGCGCCTCGGCCCGCCTGGTGCAGCGCCGGGTGCGATTCGATCCGCGGAGCTAGGGCCTGCGGCGCTGGGTGCCTGAGGCGCGGGAGAGCCTCAGCACTCGATCTTGATGGAGCAGTCGAAGCAGGTGAGCACGGTGCCAGATGGCACGACCGTGGTCGTGCTCATCTCGTTCTCCAGCAGACAAGACTCCCAGCCTGAGCACTCCTCCTGGTCGCCACCGAAGTTCTCGCAGCCACCCATGTCGGTGAGCACGGTGCCCTCGTCGGTGCAGGCACACTCGGCTCCGGCACCCGTGTCGCCGCCATTGGCGCCTGTGTCGTCACTCTTGTCACCACAGCCCAGGGTGAGGGCGGTGGCGATGACGAGTGCGGTGAGATGGTCTCGTCTCAACATTCCTCCGGCAGGGGTGCCGAGTATAGGGGCGCGAGGTCATGTGCAGCCGCCTCTGAGACAGGTGCTACGGTGGCCACCGGAGGAGACATGAAGGTCCGTCGACGACGCCTCTCGGGACGGCCACTGCTGGTGGCCACGAGCGCTGGGGTGGCCCTCACCATCACGAGCTGCGCCGACTCCACCTCGGGCAACCTCGTGGCGCCGCCCCAGATGGAGCTCTGCGTGGAGGTCGTGCCAGACGAGGCCACCGTCAGTGTCGATGGTGTCGAGTGGACCGACGATCGCTGTCAGGACGTCTGGGAGGGCATCCACACGGTGGGTGCCGTGGCCGAGGGCTACGACGACTACTCCGAGGAGGTGACGGTCGACAGCCCCACCACCCACGAGATCACCATGGTGGAAGAGTCGGGCGACTAGCGTGGCCTCTCCAGGAGATCTGCCAGCACTCGAGGCGGGACTCGAGCTCTTCGAGCTGGAGATGGTGGGCGGCACGGCCGAGCGTCGCTACCGCCAGGCACGCCCCGAGGTGGAGGCCATGCCCTGGGGCACGCTCTCGGTGGAGGGGTGCTCGGAGATCGGCGTGCTGGCTGCCCGGCGTGCCTGGACGAACGCCGCCTTCCAGGAGTTCCGCACGGGGGCGGCCTGTGCGGCCACCCTTCGCGCGCTCATCGAGGCCCGGGCGCCCCTGGACCTGACCGCGCTGGCGGCACGCTTCCCTCTCGATGAGCTCGTCCACGTCGAGCTCTGCGCGCGTGTGGCCACCGAGCTCGGCGGCGCGGCAGAGCTCGCCTACGACCCCGACTCCATCATCGCCGATCCGCCGCCCGGCTCCGACGCCCTGATGCGGGCGGCCCACCTCGTGCTGGCCTACTTCTGCGTGGGGGAGGCGCTGTCCATCCCGCTGCTGCACGGCACGGCGAAGGCAGCGAGTCAGCCTCTGCTGCAGGCCGTCCTGCGGCGCATCGTGCGCGACGAGGCAGACCACGGCACCTTCGGCTGGGCATTCTTCGACTGGGCCGGCCCCCTGCTGGACGACGAGGACCGAGCCCTCCTCGGCCAGACCGCCGATCGCTTCATCGGGGGCATCGGGCGCACCTGGGAGGCACTGGCTCAACAGGAGCAGGTGGCGGAGAGCGAGGCCCATGCCCTGGGCTGGCTCGGCACCGGGCCCTACCTGGCGCTGGCCCGACGCACCTTGCGTCAGCAGGTCATGGCACCGCTTCGAGGCCGCGGCATTCCGGTCAGCGAGCCAGCGTTTCTGGGAGGCTGAGGAGGAGGCGGAGGCGGCGCGGCGGTGTGTCCAGGTGGCGTGCGTCGGGGGTGGTGTCGAGGGCGCCCGCCCAGACCTCGATGTGGGTTGCGTGCGCGAGGTGGTCGGCCACGCCGGGCCGGCTCCGTGCCTCGGCCCACAGCGCGGTCAGCGCGGCGGCATCGGCAGGGCCCGTGCTCAGGCGCCACTGGGTGGCCCAGTCCGATGGCTCCGGGTCGAAGAGCAGGGTGTGCGGGATGGGGTGCCGGGTGTCGTCGTCGTGGAC
>JAERSX010000474.1 GCA_016845285.1 Deltaproteobacteria bacterium
ATCTGATGGAGTTCGATGTCGTCTTCGAAGGGGGAGGGGCCAAGGGCCTCGCACTCAACGGCGCGATCGCGGCCCTGCAGGATCGTGGTGTGACCTTCCGCCACCTCGTGGGCACCTCTGCCGGTGCGATCACCGCGACCCTCGTGTCGCTGGGGTTCACCAGCGAGGAGCTGCGTCGGTTGAGTCTGGAACAGACCGCCGAGGGCGAGTCCCGCATGACCGAGTTCATCGGGCCTCCGCGGCACTTCACCGATGCCGAGATGCTCTCGAGCAGCATGGGCACCGCGCTGCGTGACATCGACGTGCCCATCGTGCCCGAGCACATCGAGCAGAAGGTGGATCTGGCGGTGATGCGGGCGCTGGTGAAGCAGCGCGACTTCGCGTTCTTGATGTCGCTGATCGAGCGCGGCGGTCTGTTCTCGGCCGACGGCTTCATGGCCTGGATGCGTGAGCACATGGACGCAGGCGACCGCTACGCCAGCAGCCTGACCTTCGTGCAGCACCATGCCGTGTACAAGCACGAGCTGTCCCTCGTCGCCACGGACGAGACCGGCTCGGCCATGCGCGTCCTCAACCGCCACACCACGCCAGATCTACCGGTGTTGTGGGGCGTGCGGATGTCCATGAGCATCCCGATGTTCTGGCCAGAGGTGATCTGGAAGGCCAGGTGGGGCACGTACTGCGGCCAGGATCTCACCGGTCACGCCATGGTCGACGGGGGCGTGGTCTCCAACTTCGCCCTGAGGCTGCTGCTGTCGGAGCAGGACTGGGTGCGTGAGCTCATGGGCGGGCTGCCGGCCTCCGCCGAAGACCAGGTCCTGGGCTTGTGGCTCGATGACACGCTGGACCTGGACGCCCCCCAGCCGGGGGCCGCGTTGATCGACCATCTCGGTGTCGCGGACACCCACGGCAAGCTCATTGGCCGCCTAGAGCGCCTCCTGGACGCCATGATGACTGCATCCGACCTTGCAGAGGCGCGGAACCACCCGTCGACGGTCTGCCGCCTGCCGGTGAAGGGCTACGGAACCACCGAGTTCCACATGTCCAAGGGCCGCATCCTCCACCTCTTGGATGCGGCGGGAGATGCCGCGGAGACCTGGCTCAGCCGGCGGACCGCGGGCGGGTAGCGTCACGCATGGCGAGGTGGAGTGGGCGCTGCCGCTCGGTCCACCTCGCACAAAGGGGTTCCGGGAAGGCGAAGGCGCGCTATGCGGGCCAGGCAACATGGTGGCGAGCCCGCGGCGGGCTCGCTTCCACACTCTGGAGACCTCATGTTCCGCTCTCTGCTGTCTGTGGCTTGTGCCGCCTCCCTCTCTCTCTTCGCCAACACAGCCCAGGCCCAGAGCTTCATCGCTCCGGTGTCGGAGGTGCCCACGCCGGCCAAGGGCTTCGTGACCACCGTGGATGGCACCGAGTTCGCAGGCCAGGTGACGATGATGCTGCTCGTCAACGGCAAGCTGAAGTGGGTCAAGTTCAAGGAGGAGGACGGCACCAAGCACAAGCTCAAGGCCGCCGACGTCCAGGAGCTCAAGGTCAAGATGACCGCCCTGGCCAAGATGGATGCCACCCTCGACGGGCTCGATGCCGGCCTGCTCAAGATCGCCAAGACCGACTTCAGCGAGATCGCCGAGCGCGAGTACGCCGTCTACGGTCAGGCCCTGCTGCCCGGCGGCAAGGCCAAGTACGCCGTGCTCCAGCTGCTCAACCCCGGCTACGACTCCCGCATCCAGGTCTTCGCGGATCCCAACGCCAAGGAGACCAAGGGCATCGCTGGCATCACCGGTGGGGAGGACAAGAGCTACTACGTGGTCAAGGACGACGATCGCTCCATGAAGGTCAAGAAGGGCCAGTACAAGAAGAAGGTCTACCCGGATCTCTTCAGCGACTGCGCCGAGATGGCCAACCACGATGCCCTCGGCGACAAGGTGCGCTTCGTGGACTTCTCGGTACACACCTTCATCTACGACCAGGTGTGCGGTGCGGCTGCCAATGATGCGCCCGCTGCCGAGCCCGCTGCCGAGCCAGACCCCGCCGCGGGCGAGTAGGGCTCCTCGAGCCGCCGCCGACCGGCACCCCGACTACGTCGAGACCCCATCGATCCAGGCCGGGGCTCCGCAGCACTCAGTGGTCATGTCGGTGCTCGAGCGGAGAGGATGCGCTCGGCGGCGCGGCGGGCGCCCAGGATGTTGCGGGCCACCGGACCCACCTCGAGCTCGGCCAGGGGGCCGGTGACGAAGACCCGGGGGTGCCAGCGGAGGTGGTGGTCCACCACCGGGTAGCCACAGGATGCGCAGGGCAGCGCGTGGCTCTCGATCAACTCGTCGACGAGTGTCCCGCCGGGACGCCGGGCCTCGAAGCCGGTGGCCAGCAGCACGGCGTCGGCCTCGATGACGTGGTCGTGGAGGTGGAGGCGGTGCGGCGCGCCCGGCTCCGCGTGCTGGGTCTGGCCCACATGCCAGCTCGCGTCCCCGCGGTGCATGGCTGCTCGGAGAGCCCGATGGAGGCGGGGCGGAATGGAGCCCCGGTGTCGGGCCTGTGTGATGAGGGCGCGGCGAGCGTCGGGGTCTCGGGTGGCCGCGAAGCGCCGCATGTGCTTGGGCCCCATCCAGCCGGGATCGCTGTCGAACTCGTGCACTCTGGGGGCGTGTGGCGACACGATGTCGACCCGGGCCCCCGCCTTCACCAGACGCATGGCCACCTGTGCCGCGGTGATGCCACCACCGATCACCGCGACGCGCTCGGGCAAGTCGTCGGGTTCGAGGGTGAAGCCGCTGTCGAAGACATGGTGGACCCTGGCGCCGGCCGTGTGGAGCTCTCGGGCCCAGTTGGGCCAGCGTGGCTGCTCGGCTGCCCCCAGCGCCAGCAGGACCCGTCGGCCGACGAGCTCGTGGCCGTCTCCCAGCCGAACCCGCACGGCGTCGCAGTTCAGGTCCAGGCCGACGGCCCGGTCGCGGCGGTGGAGGTCGGGCAGCCCGTAGCGAGAGAGCACATCGGCGCAGTGGGCCGCGAAGAGGTCCACGGAGGGACGGTTGTAGGGCCGTGCAAACAGACCCGTCCCTCGTGCAGCGCGCCGTCCCCCAGCGAAGTGGAGCAGCGCGAAGGGCTCGAGACCGAGGTGGTGGACCGGTGGCGAGCGCAGGTGGCGCATGCCCGTGTTGGTGGTGCACGTGCGCCAGACGTGGAGGAGCTCCGGACCGGGGTCGACGATTCGGAGGGCCTCGGGCGCCACGCCGCCTTCCCCCAACAGCCTGGCGGCCAGGTGGGTCCCGTGGATCCCACCGCCCACGATGACCCACTCGAGGACCTCGTGCGGATCGGGCTCAGCCGCAGACACGACGAGTCTCCAGGGGGAGGTCGGGTCGACTGGACACCGAGGAACTCGAGGGCGCGGCCTGGGGCTCGGCGGCGTCCAGTCCGCGGCTGATGAACACGACGCGAGTGACCCTGGGCTCTTCGTCCCAGGGGGGGGGCGGCTGTACCTCGAAGACCTCGTCGAGCTCGATCTCCACGACGTCGATGCGGGCAGTCGCCGCCGTGTGAAGCCGGTGGTTGACCACCGTCGTCTTGCCGGCACCCAGGAAGCCTGTCACGAGCGTGAGGGGAACGGGCCCTCTGCGCTCTGGTCCAGGAGGGCTCATGTGCAGCAGGCTCCCTGGCAGGCGCGTGTCCGCCTCGCGCTGAAGACGTGGCTGGCCACCAGCATCAGGCCCCCTGCGACCGCCAGGCCCGCAGCCCCTTCGTACAGCCCGAGGGCTTCACCCAAGCGGCCGGCGACGAGCACCAGCCCGCCGAGCCCGAAGCCCACGAGCACCCACGCGTTGCGGTGCACTCGGTAGCCGAGGGCCGCGGCGATTGCGGCAAGGGTCACGGCGGCGGCGAAGAAGCCCCACTCGAAGACCTCTTGTGCCAGGAACTCCACGCCCAGGGAGGTCACCAGGGCGGGCGCGACGGAGAGCACGAGGCAGTGCAGGGCACAGGTCGCGCTCGCGACGCCGCCCATGCGGTCGAGGGAGAGGGTGTTCATGCGTGTGGCTCCTTCCAGCGGAAGGGATGTGGCCCGGAGGACCAGCGCTCTGGCTCGGTGAGCTCGGCATCTGTGAGGAGGCAAGCCTCCAGGGAAGAGGTCAGCTCGGCCTCCCCGAGGTCGATACCGACGAAGGCCAGCTCCTGTCGCCGGTCGCCGAAGGTGGGATCCCACACCTCTCGGAGGTGGGCCTCGAAGGCTGGCCCCGTGGGTCGATCCCCTTGGGGGACCGCGGCCCACCAGTGCCCGGCGACCTCGGTGTGGCTGTCGCCCGGGGCGAGGTCGAGGGTGGCGGCGAGGTGGGGACGAGAG